>DNYO01000154.1 GCA_003506795.1 Deltaproteobacteria bacterium | reverse complement strand
TCCTGCATTGCTTCTCTGAAGGCTTCGAAGGCCAGTTCTCTGATGGAGCCTTCATAGCCCCTGACAAAGTACGTCTGGCCAACGCCGATAACTGCAACATCTTTTGCCATACATTCCTCCTTATTATTGTGTTGTCCTGATTCTCTGATACATATTTACGTATCTGTTATGCTCAGCCATGTCGCGTGAGAAGACATGGGTGCCATCGTTCTTGGAGACGAAGTAAAGATAGTCAACCGGGGCCGGGTTCAACGCCGCCATAATGGAAATCTTTCCCGGGCTGCAGATGGGCCCCTTCGGGTACCCTTTGGACGCGTATGTGTTGTAGGGCGTAGGGGTGACGAGATCGATCTTCCTGATAGGGGCTCCGAAACCCTTTGTTCCGTAAATTACGGTGGGATCGCAGTCGAAGGACATACCCTTCCTGACCCTGTTGTGGAACACCGCGGAGACCAGGGGTTTTTCTTCACTCGCCCGTGATTCTTTTTCGATCATGGAGGCAAGGGTGAGCGTCTTGTGTATGTCCATGCCGCCGGACGCCATCTTTTCCTTGATGTTGTTATCGTCAAAAAGTCTGAGCGTCCTTCGCGCTATCCTTTCGATGAATGTTTCCCTGTCGATCTCCTTACTGTAAAAGTATGTATCCGCGAACAGATACCCTTCAAGCGAATCGGAGGGGACACCGATACGTTGCAGGTATGTCTTGTCCGTGGCGAGGTCCAGGAACTCCTGTCTCGTCATAATTCCGCTGCGATCGATCGTGTCGGCTATAGTGTATATGTTGTGGCCTTCTATGATCTTCAGGGCGTAGATCTTCCGTTTGCCCTGCCCCATCTTCATTAGTATCTCAATGGTGGACATGTCCCGCCGGAGCTCGTATTCACCGGCTATGAGCCTGCCCCCGTACACGAGAGAGCCGGCCATGAAGAGCGTTTTTGAATAGATAAGACCTTCCTTTTTGAGGACATCGCCTATTTCACCGAGACCCGTCCCCTGCCTTATGACTATAGAGAGTTTTGAGGGGTCGCTGTCCCTGGGGATGCTCGCGAATATGAGAGTCTGTGAGAACATGAAAATTATGAAGGCTATGACAATGGTTTTCTTATCGCGCGTTGCGAGCATCAAGGTATCCCTGCAGAATTATCTGTGACGCCATGATATCCAGATAGGGTTTTCTCTTCTTATGGCACACGTCCGCCATGTCGAAGACCCTGTGTGCCTCATTAGTGCTGAAGCGTTCATCCCAGAGAGTAACGGGAATAGCGAGCGATTCCCTTATCCTGTCGGCAAATCCCATGACTGTCTGCGCTCTTGTTCCGATTGTGCCGTTCAGATTCCTGGGAAGGCCTACAACGATCTCCCCGACCTCATGCTCCTCGATGATACGCTTGAACTCCCTGAGGTCTTCCTCGAGGGAAGAGCGCCGGTAAAGCTTCAGGCCCTGGGCGATCAAAAACGTGGGATCGGACAAAGACACCCCGATCTTCTTGTCCCCCACATCCAATCCGAGTATACGCATCAATTATTATAGCAGTTTTTGCTTTAGTTTCAAGAACAAAAGAACCCACAAAGACCGCCTGTCGGGTGAGGCGAAGGGCTGGATGAGAGGCCGGAGGTGTGCACTTCTTACCTGAGGTCTTTCCGGTCGTAGCTATGCGGGCGGAGATACCGAACCTTGCGCCGAAATAACGGATGAAACTTCGTGCTGTTCCAAAGGATGAAGCACAGACTGTCCAGTAAGGTGGCAAACCTTTACAACGCTGGCCTGCGGCTATACCCATGACCCATAACCCATAACCTATTCGACCTCTGTTGACATCCGCCTTTTGTCTGCTATACTCGACAGTAAGATAAGAAGTAATACGGGGAGGCGCAAGCCGTGGATCTCATTGGGCCCGTGAAGCTGAAAGTGCTCACCTTGAAAGATCTCGATGCCGTCACCGATATCGACGAATCACTCCTGGGGACAAAAAGAAGGGACTATTGGGAAGTCAGGCTGGAGAGGGCCGAGGTTTCAGGAGTCCCTTCGCTCGCCGCAGAGGTCGATGGTCGTGTCATAGGTTTCATTGTGGGAAGCGCGAGCGGGTGGGAATATGGTATACCGGAAAACATCGCCTGGATCGATACCCTGGGCGTCCGGAAAGAGTATCAGAAAAAGGGCATCGCCCGGCTCCTCTTCCGGGAGATGTTCTCCATGTTCAAGAAGGTTGGTGTCGATACCATCTATGTCTTCGTGAACTGGAGAGATTGGGATCTCCTGAAGTTCTTCGACAGGATGGGTTTCAAAAGGGGGGATATGATCAATCTCGAGATGAAGATCTGAAAGAGTCTGCAAAGGGCCGACTTTCGCCGGCCCGGTGGTATATACCACTAAAAGACCGGGGCTTAAGAACCATCAGCCCCGGCCTTTTAGTCCTGAGCCCAGATCGAACCAATCCCTTCGTTGTCTTCGTCGTCGGCATCCTCGACGTACAGATGTACGCCTCCGGTGCCTTCTCCTCGCCGCCTCGGTATTGATCCGATCTGGGCTCAGGACAAGCGTGTGAATGTCGCGGAAGCTGGTGAATCATCACGTGAGCACGGGGCTTTTCCCATCACCCATAACCCCGAACCCATTACCCGCCTCTAAAACATATATCTTCGGGTGCTGATGTTCAGGAGCAGGCCTACTGAGACCAGCATTGACAGGAGGGATGAACCGCCGTAGCTGACGAACGGCAGGGGGATGCCGACGACGGGGGCCAGGTGGATGGCCATCATGACGTTGATGGTGAATTGCACGTAGATGATGGAAGCGATACCGAAGGCTATGATGGCGCCCAGTTCGTCATGGGCGTTCATGGCGATTTTCAGGCAGCGGTTGATGAAGGATATGAAGAGTGCGAAGAGGACTACGGAGCCGATAAAACCCCATTCCTCGCTAAAAACCGTAAAAATGAAGTCCGTGTGATGCTCGGGTATGAATTGGAGCTTGTGCTGCGTTCCCGCCATGAAACCCTTGCCCAGGAACCTTCCCGATCCCACGGCGATAATGGCCTGCTTGGCGTGGTATCCGAAACCGGCAGGGTCGGCGTCGATGTTGATGAAGCTCAGGACGCGCATCTTCTGGTAGGGTTTCATGAGATAGTGCCAGGCGATGAAGGGCGATATGGCGCCGACGCCGAAGAGAACGGCATAGGTTGATTTCTTGAGACCTATGTACCACAG
>DNYO01000249.1 GCA_003506795.1 Deltaproteobacteria bacterium | reverse complement strand
GGCATCTTCCGGGCTTCCTCGGCCACTTTCGCGACGTCAACGGTTCCCGCGATGTTGCTTCCACAATGGCAGATAAATACACCAACCCGCATCGATCAGGTCTCCTTAATTATTTGTCTCTTCGGCAGCTGCTTCTTTTTTGGCCTTCTGCGGCTTCTTTGCGGCTGCTTCTTCTTCTTTTATCTTCGCGTACTCTTCCTTGGTGATCCGCCGGGTGATCTTATCGGCGCTGACAATCACCTTATCCATACCCAATTCCTTGGGTGAAAATCCGTAGGCAAGGCCCATGAGCTGAGTGAAATAGATGATGGGGATGTTGAAATTGGAACCCATCGTTTTGTTCACCTGTTCCTGGCGCAGGTCAAGGTTCTGCTGGCACAGCGGGCAGGCAACGGCTATACAGTTCGCACCGGCATCCAGAGCCATCTCCAGAACCTTGGCCGAAAGCCTGTTCACCATTTCCTGCTTGGGAACACCGAACGCGGCACCGCAACATTCCATCTTGAATGCAAAATCACGGACGTCGATTCCGGCGGCCGTAAGGACTTTGTCCATCGAAACCGGGTTTTCGGGGTCGTCGAACTGTGCTATTTCTGGCGGCCTCGAAAGGATGCATCCGTAGTACGGCGCAACTTTCAGATCCGGCATGATGTGGGTAACTCTGGCCGCGATAGCATCAAGCCCAATGTCTTCGTAAATTATCTGCAGGGAGGATTTTGACTCCACGCCGCAGTTATAGGCCTCGTCGAGAAGTTCGTTGACCTCGCCTTTGAATGCGTCATCCCGTGACATATTGTACTGGGCCTTCTTGAATGCCATGAGGCATGAAGGACAAGGGGTCGTAAGGACCTCCTTGTTCATCTTCTCCACGAGGCAAAGGTTTCGTGCGGCAAGCGCCGCAGCGAACACGTGATCGACCGTGTGGGCCGGTGTGGAGCCGCAGCAGCTCCAATCATCGGGTTCCACAAGATTCACTCCGAGGGCCTTCATGACAACCCGCAGCGATTCGTCGTACTCCTTCGCGGTGCCTTCCAGCGAACAACCACTGAAATATGCGTATTCTTTCTCAGCCATGCTTTTTCGCCTTTTCCTGGAATCTATTAAAAATTTGAGCTACTTTGTCGGCGCCTTTTATCGTCTTGGGGAATAAACTGATCTTTCCGCGACTCATTACCTTCGGTCCGAGCTCCGCGTCGCCCATGAGATGACCTGATTTAAATTTATAGCCCATGAGGATGCCCATCTCGAAGATCCTGCCGTGTTTTTTCATCGAATCGAGGAAGGAATCGTAGAAAAGCTGGATATCCTTCTCGGAAACCTTGCCCTCCCTGCGGGCCATGATCCTGAGCGTGTCCATGATATGCGTCACGTCGACCTCACAGGGGCAACGAGTCGTGCATGTCTCGCAGGTCGCGCAGAGCCATATGGCTTTGGAAGTGAGGATCGTCTCCTTCTGCCCGGACTGCAAGAGGCGCATTATCACACTCACCGGATAGTCGAAGTACTGGGTATAGGGACAGCCCGCCGTACAGTTCCCGCACTGATAGCACAGCGAAGGGTTCTGGCCGCTCTCCTTCTTTACCTCTTCAATGAAAGCCCAATCGGTTTTTTCAGATAAATTGATCGTATCCATTCAGATTAACCAACCTTTGCAGCCGGTAGCAGCGAGCCCGTTTACCAGAGTCAAATTGTGTTCATCAACTCGTCAATAACTGCTCCGGAAAATATATTCACTATAGTGAACACTATTAGTGATCGAACAGAACAAAACTGCTTATCAATGAACTATACCCGTTAAACCTTAAGGGTATTTAACACTAATTCGATTTTCCTTGTCAATACATATTTGGCCGCTCGACGATTCAGGATAATGAATACTTCTTTTGTTAACCCCTCACATCCTCTTGATAACACAGGGCCTTTTTCACTATAGCATGTTATTCTATTCACAAGGAATCATGTGAAAAAAAATTCTTGACACTCTGAAACAGTAGTTTAAAATAGTTGTATGAAACATCTGTTTAGCACGAAGGGCCTCGAAAGTGACGGACGGTAAGACGAACACGAGGCAACGTATCCTTGAGGCAGCAGGCGAGATATTCGCCGAAAACGGTTTCCGGCAGACGACCATCCGGCAGATCAGCGGCAAAGCGGATGTAAACATTGCCGCCATCAACTACTATTTTCAAAGCAAGGACAACCTTTATCTTGAAACCTTGCGTTGCTGGAAGGACATTGCCTTTGAGAAGTATCCGCGCGAGTTGGGTACATCTGAGGACGATCCCCCCGAAAAAAGGCTTGAAGGTTTTATCCGCTCATTCGTCTTCCGCATTCTCGATACGGGCATCGAGTCGCGGTTTGGAAGGCTCATGGCAAGAGAATTCACCGAGCCGACAGCTGCCCTTGACATAATCGTCGAAGAGATGGCAAGGCCGATGTTCCATCTCATATCATCCATCGTGGGACGCATTATCGGAAAAGATCCGGCAAATGACACCGTGCTCTACTGCTGCGCCAGCATCGTCGGCCAGTGTTTATATTTCCTGTATGCCAGGCCCGTCCTGAGCAGATTGATCGGTAACGACCGTGTCGGTTCGATGAACATGGAGGACATTGCCGGACACATCTGCCGCTTCAGTCTTGCGGCGCTTTCAGCAATCAAAGAAGACCGGGAAGGAGCATCATCATGAAGTGGATGGCACAGACTATCATATTCTTTATCCTTGGCGTTGTTGCCTTCTTTCCCGCTGGAGCGGCGGCGCAAAAAGCTCCCCAGGCGGACTCATTCGGCCTTTCTTCCCTCATCCGGTACGCCATCAGGCACAACCCGGCCCTCAGGATAACACGGCAGAATATAGAGATCGAGAATCAAGGTCTGAAGGCCGCGCAGGCGGACAGGATGCCGAGGATCGATGTCACCGGCGGATACACGCGCTACAGGTACCCTGCCCCCCTTACGCCCATTGTCATCAGCAGCCTGCCACTTTTTGCCACGGATATTCCCGATTTCGAGAAGAACGTTTATGATGGTTTTGCCACCTTTTCCGTCCCCCTTTTCAAGGGAGGGCGCCTCCTGAGAGGCGTCACCATCGCCGGACTCAAGAAATCGATGGCGCAGGATTTTCATACTCGCAATCTCCACGAGCTTATATATAACGTTACCGCTGTCTACTATAAACTCGCCCAGCTCGACCAATTGCTTGGTGCATGCGAAGCGCAGGTAAAAGGGCTTGAAGCGCATCGCCGTGATGTCGAATCCTTTCTCAAGGCCGGTACTGCGCCGAAACTCGACCTCTTCAAGGCCGATACGGAACTGGCCGCCGCCATTGAAAGAAGGATACAGACACAGAACAGCATCGCGAACACCCGGGAGCTTCTCAGATCGTTGATAGGTATGGATGAACCGGGTGAGTTCACCATCGCCTTCGAAGACACGCCAACCATTCACGGGGAGACTGCGAAGGCCGATCTTGAACGCGCCCTCGCCGGGCGGCCGGACTATAAGGCCGCGTTAAGCAAGGTCAAAATGATCGAAGAGCGTGTCGTCGTCGCCCGCGGCAAGCGGCTCCCCGATATCTACGGGGCGGGCGACTATGGCGGAAAGGCCGGGGACAGCTTCGCATTCAAGGAAAACTGGAGCCTCGGGGTACGCCTCATGCTGCCCGTATTCGATTTCGGACGTATAGGAGCCGAGATAGACCGCGAACGGTTGGAGCTCATGAACGCGAAAGAGGAAGAGAGGGCGCTTCGTCTTACCATCGCCAGGGAATTGAAGGAAGCTCAAACCGCCATAGTGAATGCCGATGAGCGTATAATCGTGTCGGAAAAAGCGGTCTCTTCGGCCAGAGAGCAGGTTCGTATCGAAGACCTCCGGTATAGATCGGGTGACAATACAAGCACGGATGTCATCAATGCCGAAGCCGCCCTCATCCGGTCCCGTTCAGACCACTACCAGGCGCGTTTCGACCGGCATGTCGCCGTGGCCTTCCTGAAAAAGGCAATAGGCGATATGGACATCCCATCGGATACGGCGATTAACGGTGACACTTCGCGGGCACCCGTAACCGGAAAAATCACGGTCCCGACAAAATCCACGACGGAGGAAACGAAATGATCCCCAGGAAGAGACTCATTCCGCTGGCGGTCGTCGCCGCGATTGTGATCGTCGCCGTCATAGTTGCCGCGCATTACCTCCGGGGCCGCGATGACGGTACGATGA
>DNYO01000041.1 GCA_003506795.1 Deltaproteobacteria bacterium | reverse complement strand
GCGATCGGGATCGAGCGGCTGATCAACTCACATCCCGCGGTAGCGGATGTTGCGGTCATAGGCATGCCCGACAAGGACCTTGGCGAGCGAATATGTGCCTACATTGTCCGTAAGGCCGGCATGGCGCTTACGCACGAAGAAATGGTGGCACATCTCAAGAAACTGGGTGCATCAGTCATGCAGCTGCCGGAAAGAACGGAGTTTGTCGAGTCCATACCTTCCACCAGCGTTGGCAAGGCCGACAAAAAGATGTTGAAGCAGGACATCGCAAAAAAATTAAATTATGCTGTCTGAGAGGTACAAAATGAAATATGGAAGATTGTTTTCCCCATTGCGGGTCGGAAATTGCGTATTCCCCAACCGTATCATGTCGACGGCCGCGGTAACGAGGCTGGCGTCGGAGGAAGGGCACATAACATCGAATTTCATCGACAGGTACAGGAGACTGGCACAGGGTGGGTTGGGCGCAATGGTTGTCGAGGCCGCCGTGGTCCTTCCCTCAAAGAGCTCTTTCAACCTGAGGATCAGCGATGATGCGTATATAGAGGAACTGAAGAGCTTTGTCGAGGAGATAAGGAAGGCCAACCGGGAGGTCAAGGTAGGGATCCAGCTGATCCATTTCCTCAAGGTCGCCAGAAGCGGCTGGAGGCAAAAGGTCGAGGACCTGAAGCCGGAAGAGATAGGGGTGATACCTGATCAATTTGCCGGCGCCGCTAAACGGGCGAGGGCCGCGGGCTTCGATTTCGTGGAGCTCCACATGGCCCACTTCACGACCCTTGCGTCTTTCCTTTCTCTCGTAAACAAGAGAGAGGACGAATATGGAGGTGATTTCGAGGGGCGGATGAAGCTGCCCGCGGAGGTGGTCAATGCGGCCAGAGAATCCGTGGGGAACGACTACACGATCGGCGTGAGAATGCTGGGTGAGGAATTCACCAAGGAAGGCAATACGCTTCTGCAGAGTGCGCGGGTCGCGAGGCGGTTGGCAGCCCTGGGGGTCGACTATATCAGTGTGTCCGCGGGCGAAAGGTTCGAGGACGCGGATCCCCCTCTTGAGAATTTTCCTCCCTTTGCCGGTACAGGCTACAGCGGCTATCGAATGAGCCCGAGATGGTGGAACCCGGACGGCGTGCAGGTATATCTGGCGGACGGCATTCGCAGGGCAGTGAGACAGGCGGGCTATGAGGTGCCCGTTGTTTGCGCCGGTAAGGTCAGAATGCCCGATCTTGCCGAGAAGATACTGGAGGAAGAAAGGGCGGACGTCATAGGTATGGCCAGAACCCTTTTTGCCGACCCCGACTGGCCCGTAAAGGCCAGGGAAGGCAGGGCCGACGAGATTGTCAAGTGTGCCGCGTGCGGTTACTGCAGCGAGGCGGATGAAAGGTACGAAACGGTTGTCTGCATTGAATGGCCGAAAGGAGCGTTGTCCGCGCCATCTCCATGGCTGCTTGCACCTCCCTGCAAGGCTGCCTGCCCGGCGGGGCTCGACATCAGGAGCTATATCGACCTGGCGGCACAGGGAGAGTATGAGAAAGCGCTGGCCGTGATCGAAGAGAAGATCCCCTTTCCCGCATCGGTGGGCCGGGTGTGCCCGCACCCCTGTGAAGCGAAATGTAACCGCGGCAGCTATGATCAGCCGATTGCGATAAACGGATTGAAACGCTTCCTCGTTGATACTGTGATGGAAAAAAGAGGAAACAAGAAAATCGAGCCCTTCCCCAGGACGCGGGACGAGAGGGTTGCCGTGATCGGTTCGGGACCTGCGGGCATGACGGCCGCTTTCGATCTGACGAAGCTTGGATATTCCGTCACCGTTTTCGAGGCCGGCCCCGTACCGGGCGGCATGCTGGCCCTTGGGATCCCCGAGTATCGTTTGCCCGGGAAACTGGTGCAGGCGGAGATTGATGTCATCTCACAGTACGGTGTGGAAATACGCCTTAACAGCCCTGTCGGTGATGGGGGCATGTCATTTAGCAGCCTGTGGGAACTGGGATTCAAGGCGATCGTTGTTGCCATAGGGGCCCACAAGAGCGTAAGTCCCGGAATTGAAGGCGAGGGACTGGCCGGCGTGCATCACGGTGTGAGTTTCCTGAAAGCTGTGAATCTCGGGACTTCTCCGGGCACCGGGCAAAAAGTCGTGGTGGTGGGCGGCGGCAACGTCGCTGTCGATGCGGCACGAACGGTGCACCGCATGGGAGCGCAGGAGGTTACCATAGTCTACCGGAGATCGAGAGACGAAATGCCCGCGTATACCGATGAGATCGAGGCCGCAGTGGCTGAGGGCGTCAAGGTCGTTTACCTGGCGTCGCCGGTCCAGGTGACAGAAAAAGACGGGGGGGCGGCTGGTTTGCGGTGTGTCAGGACAGAACTTGGCGCTCCGGATAAAGACGGGCGCCGGACTGCTGTTCCCGTAAAAGGCACAGAGTTTGAAATTGCCGCCGACTGCGTGATCCTCGCGGTGGGTGAAGTGCCTGATGCCGGCTTCTTCACGTCTGCCGGCTTCTCGATGAATATTCAGCAGCATACACAATGGACAGGCCAGGAGGGAATATTCGCATGCGGCGATGTGGTAACGGGACCGGCTACCGTGATTGAAGCCATTGCCGCGGGACACAGAGCGGCAACAGGTGTTCACAAGTACCTGCGCGGCGAATCTCTCGACTACGGAATAGCGTCCCCTGCAGTGATACCCTTGGAGGACGTGGAAGTGGGGCGGTTCAAGAAACGCGAGCGGCAGAAAATGCCCTGCCTGGATGTACGCGCCAGGGCCGGCAATTTCGAGGAAGTGGAGGTTGGATTCACAGAAGTGATGGCGTCATGTGAAGCCGAGCGATGTTTCCAGTGCGGTATGTTCCCCAATAAGGATAAGAATGCGGGGTAACCTGCTTGCGGGCAACAGCAGCACCAACAAGAACATAGATGGAGGAACTAAAATGCCAAAAGAATGTTTTAACGTGTTTGACGAGATGTATAAGCGGAAGAAATTCACATGGAGTGACGCTGTAAAGAAGGGCAAAGTCATTGCCATCTCAGGTACCGTGGCCACCGACGAGAACCATCGGACCCTTTATGCGGGCGACCTGAACGCCCAGATGCGTTACATATTCGAGAGCGTCAAGAACCTCCTTGAAAAAATGGGCGCAAGCATGGACGACGTTATTAAGACAACGGATTATATTACGCCTCAGGCCGTCCCCGATTACGGAAAAACCGCGGGGATAAGGAGAGAGTATTTCAAGGAAGACGGCTATCCGGCTGCAACGGGCGTTGTGGTTCACAGCCTTTTGCGCCCGGATTGGCTGATCGAGATTGAATTTCTGGCGGTTGTAGACTAAGGGCCGATAAGAGCGAGGCAGGCCCCCGGAAAACCTTCGCGGGGGTCTGCCCACAAGAGGAATATATGGACCAGGGCGACTTGATTGTGAGGAAAGACGGGCAGGTACTCCTTGTCACGATAAGGCGGGAAAAGGCGCTTAACGCTCTCAACAGGAACATACTGGAGAAACTTGCGGCTGTTTTTGAAGGTCTCGAGGATGATAACGACACAAGAGTGGTTGTCATAACCGGGTTCGGCCGGAAAGCGTTTGTGGCCGGTGCGGACGTAAGGGAGATCAAGGACGCTGGCGCAGCGAGGACGGAATTCATCAGGATGGGGCAGAACGTCTTCTACCGGATAATGACATCGCGCAAGGTGATCATAGCCGCCGTAAACGGGTATGCCCTGGGAGGAGGGTGCGAACTGGCGCTGGCCTGCGATATACGCATCGCGTCCGAGAGCGCCTCCCTTGGTATGCCGGAAACAGGCATCGGGGTGATGCCGGGTTACGGTGGAACGCAATTGCTCTCGCGCCTCCTGCACGTCGGAATGGCGAAATACATGATCTTTTCGGGTACCCCGGTGAATGCCGCTGAGGCCCTGCAATTGGGTCTTGTGGAAAGGGTCTACCCTGATGGCGTCCTCATGGAAGAAGTGGAAAAACTTGCCCGGAAGATCGCCTCGGCCGGCCCTGTCGCCCTTGAATGCTGCAAGAAGGCGATTGATATGGGAATGGGCCTGCCTCTGCAAGAGGCGTTGAAGGTGGAGCTTGTGGAGTATGACAAGGTTGCCCGTTCACGGGATGCACAGGAGGGTCTGTCCGCCTTCCTCGAAAAGCGGAAGCCGGTCTTCACCGGGACATAAGATACGTGTGAAAGGAGATAACAATGGAAATAAAGAAACTGGGCGTTTTGGGATGTGGCCAGATGGGATCCGGCATCGTTCAGGTCTTCGCGCAGGCAGGCTATGAGGTGGTGGCCGTCGACACGGTCCCCGCGATGATAGAGAAGGGCCTGAAGGGCATCGAGAAAAGGCTCATGGGCCGCGTGGACAAGGGCAAGATGAGCCCCGACGAGAAGAACGCCATCATGGGCAGGATCAAGACGAGCAGCAAGCTCGAGGACCTGGCCGACTGCGACCTCATCGAGGAGGCGATCCCCGAGGACCTGGAGCTGAAGAAGAAGATCTTCACCGAGCTGGACCGGATATGCAAACCGGAGACGATCTTCGGAAGCAACACCTCCGGTCTGTCCGTGACGGACATGGCGGTTGCCACGAAGCGCTCTGAGAGGGTCATGGGCATGCACTTCCACAACCCCGCCCCCGTGATGCAGCTTCTCGAACTCGTCAAGACCATCATGACGGGCCAGGACGTGATCGACGACGTGAAGACATGGGGAGCGACCCTGGGAAAGACGGTCGTCGTCGCACCGGACGTGGGCGGCTTCATAGTCACCCGCCTCTTCACCCCCTTTCTCCTCGGCGCCGTCAGGATGCTCGAGGCCGGTATCGCAACGAGGGACGAGATAGACATATCCATGAAGTTCGCGGTCAACCATCCCATGGGTCCCCTGGAAGTCGTCGACTTCATCGGCCTCGACACGGAACTCTCCATTGCAAACAGCCTCTACGAAGAGACGAAGGACCCCAAGTACGCCCCCCCGCTCCTCCTCATAAAGATGGTCACGGCGGGCTGGCTGGGCAGGAAGTCCGGAAAGGGCTTCTACGATTATAAATAAGGCTATCCATGGCGAGACCGGCTGTACCCCCTTGACTACCCCCCNNTCCTCCTGAAACAAGATCCTCCCTTGCCTGACGGCAGGGGAGGGTTCCTCATCCATGGCGAAGAGCGGTAAAACGTGGATCGTTCGGCCTGAAACCGTTATAATAGGTCCAATAGGTCCTATAAGTCCTATAGGACCTATTAAAAGAACGAAGGGGATTCGAAATGAGGCTTGATGGGAAGATTGCGATAGTTACGGGAGGCAGCCGGGGGAGGTGAGACAAAATGTTTGGTAAAGAGTATGAATGCAGGGACTGCGGTCGTGCCTTTCGGATAGACGAAGACGAAAAGCGAGAGCCGAAATGCCCCGGCTGCGAAAGCGGGAATGTGGCGATACGAGAGGCCCGGCCCCTGCCGCCGTGGCTGGTGCTCAAAAGCAAGACGGGCTCAAGCTGAAAGTAGAAGGAGGAATGGCGTCGCCATTCCTGCAACCCCGTTCGAGGGAACGGGAAGCCCTGGTGAAAGTCTGCTCGGGTCGGCCGTCTCGCGCCTCATCGACCGGGGATGGAGCACGCACTCAACGGAGGCAGGTACCCGCTTTGCTCCCACATTTCCGCCGCCTCCGCTATGGAGATTCCCTCGGGTGTGCAAAGCTCGTCGTCCCGCTGGCGCGGCCGCAACATACGGCAGCCGTAAGGCCTGTCCGCGAACTGCAGTTCGCAGCCGTCCGCCTGGAGGAAGACGCAGCCTACCCTCCGGCCGGGCTCTTTGTAATGCGGTCGAACCACGCGTGCCATTATCTGCGAATCCAGCAGCAGCACAATAGTGTATTTGCCGCTGACCACCGCCTCCCTGACGGTCTGCGCCGATTCGAACTCTGACGGCAAGCAGTGGCCCGGCTGCCGCCGGCAGCAGCCCCCGGCGCAGCGCACGCACATCTCGGTTTCCTGGTAGCCTTCCATACTTCTCCCTCGACACACTGATCCAACACACGGCCGCTTCAAGGCAAGGCGGCACAATGATAGTTAAGTTCACCAACCCCCGGTTGGTCAAGGCAAATATCCACACAAGTTTCTCTTCTTGAACGCACGGCCGATTTGGGTCTATATTAGTCTCCGAGGATATTTGAAATGGAGATAAGGATCAAAAAAACAGGTTCAAGAGTATTGACGGGTAATGTATCGGGAACCGTAAATACATACGTGGTCATAGAAGACGGAAGGGAATTTCTGCTGACCCGCACCTCGCATACGCATGGCAGCAGCATCGGCATTGCAGATAAGGAAGGCATTCTCTACGTGGAAAGCGATGACGGCAGGGTCCATCATCAGATGGCGGTGCCATCCGGGGCCTGCGGACTGAATAGCGACGACGAAGTGGTGGAAGGGCTCTCGCCGCTTGCCCTTCGTGCGGTACTAATGGCGGACCAGTGCAATGAGTCGGCTGAAATCACGATAACAACAAAGGAAACGTAGACCACATAAGACCGATAACCATCAAAGCGACGGATGCGAAGCCGAGTGTCACCCGCGTTATATTCTCTGTCTGCAAATTACCGCGTCATTCAGACTCCTCAATTCAGTTCAGATTTCTTTCCATCGTTTTGCCGAAGTCGTTCGCTTCAAGGATTGCTGCCTTCAGGAGACTATGTGTCAATGCGAAAGGTTCATACCGAATGAAGAATACATCCAGGCTGTGCTGAACGATATCGTCCAATTCAGATCCTCGCTGCAGGGGGTCAAAACCCAGCTGGGCGAGATGAAGCGGAAGACCTACGTCTTTGAAGAAGCGGGCCGCCTGCGCGGCTTCATCC
>DNYO01000191.1 GCA_003506795.1 Deltaproteobacteria bacterium | reverse complement strand
ACAAACTCGAACCTTTCCGGGACCAGCAGTTTCGAGGCACCGCTTGCCTCCATGTACTCCACTATTGCCTCAGGGGTCAGTTTCGCACCCGGGGCCAGCCGCACAAACGCGCAGACTCTTTCGCCCAGATCTTTATCGGGCATTCCGATGACCGCCGCGTCGGCTATCTCTTTGTGGCTGCAGAGTATCTCCTCAACCTGGGCAGGGCTGATATTCTCCCCGCCGCGTATGATTATGTCCTTGATCCTTCCGGTTATCTTGATATATCCGGATACGTCCATCTGTGCCTGATCGCCTGTCCTGAAGAACCCGTCCTTCGTAAAGCTGGAGTCCTTCGCGCCGGGAGCGAGGAGGTAGCCCGCGAAAATACCCGGGCCCTTTGCGGCAAGCTCACCATCAACTCCTGCGGGGAGTTTCTTGCCCTCGCGGTCGATGATCCTCACCTCGTCGTAGGGGCATGTCGCCTTCCCGACGGTGGTGCAGATGGTTTCGATATCGTCGGTCAGAGTGGACCTGCACAGGAGGCCCTCCGTCATCCCGAACTCATTTATATACGTGCAATGAAGCTTCCTGTAGACCTCCATGATCAGATCGGGTGTACTGGGTTCTCCGCCAGCCGAGATCTTCCTGAGCGACGTTAAGTCGAAATCGCCCATTTCCGGAGCTTCCATGATGCGCCTGACGAGGCTCGGCACGCTCGGCATGTAGGTCACCTTTTCATCCTGGATCATTTTGCAAATATCTGCCGGTCGTGTCGAATCCGACAGGACCAGTTTGTATCCGAAGAGCAGCGACCCCACGACGTTGAGGACCGCAAGGTTATGCCCGACGGGGACGATCACGAGGCACGCGTCGGTGGTGTTCATCTCCCACCCTTTGTGGAGGTATTCCACGTTGCAAATGTAATCGTTATGTGTTCTTGGAATGCCCTTGGGAAGACCGGTGGTGCCGCCCGATGGAACGACGTGGCAAACATCGGTGGGCAGGGGCTTTGCCAGCTCCAGCTCTTTTCTGTCCTTGCTGCTCACTTCACGGTCCAGAAGGCTCTCGAAGTTTATTGCACCTGAGCCCGCCTTATTCTCAGCTCTCACAAATATGATGGTCTTGAGCTGGGGGTTGGCGGCCCTGACATCTCCCATGAACGATGTATAGTCTATCTTTCTGTATTTCTCAGGCACGATCCATGCCTTTGCCTGGGTCAGTTTTGCAAGATGCCCGACCTCGAGCTGTTTGTAGCCGCTGATGAGGATGACGGGGATGGCACCGATTTTCTGCATCGCAAAATACGAATAGACGTACTCGGCCCAGTTCGGAAGCTGCAGAAGCACCGCGTCACCCTTCTTGATCCCCATCTCGAGGAGACCCAGGGCCAGTTTGTCGACGTTGGCGCGAAGCTCCGAGAACGTAAGCCTGACCCTGTCGTCGATGACCGCTTCTTTGTTCGGAAAAACATCCGCGGTCTTGTCTATGACGTCGCCGAGCGTTACGTCCGTCCACCAGCCATGCCGGCGGTAGTTGTCGGCGTCTTTCTTTTTATGTTTAGGATATGTGGGTGTGCTCATCTCTATGCCCCTTTTCAACTTTGGACCGGCTATTCCTGTTCTTGCTTGATCGCGCCGGGTTTTGCCATCTTCGGCAGGAAAGGCTCCGGTGCGCTGGTGTAGCCGTCGGGGTAGCGGACGCACTTGACCTGCTCGTACCGTGAGTCGGCCTCGAGGCACCAGTTGCAGGCCACACATTTCACGATCTCCTTGTCCCTTCCTTCTTTTGCCTTTATCGGCCAGTCGGGGTCGCAAAGCAGCGCGCGGCAAAGACCGATGATGTCTGCCTTACCCTCGGCAAGTATCTCTTCCGCGTGCTTCGGGTCGCGGATCTTACCGGCGATAATGATGGGGGTCTTGTAGCCTGCTTCGTTGACGGTCTTCTTGATGGCGTCTGACAGAAATACGTGCGTACCGTCCGGCCACCAGTACATCGGGCTCATACGGTGTCCGCTGTAGCCTGACATCGGGTCGGGAGGGTTGCCTTCCGCCGGTGTGACGGCGTCTTCAAAGCGGCTTCCTGCCGATACGCTGATGTAATCCGCGCCAAGTTCCGCGAACCTTTTCGCGATCCTGGTGCTCTGCATAAGGGTGCTGCCGGGGATACAGAAGTCTTCTCCGTTGATCCTTACGCCAAGGGGGAAGTTCTCACCGACTGTCTTGCGAACCGCCTGATAGACCTCGATGGGAAGTTTCATCCTGTTGTTCAGGCTGTTGCCGCCATAACCATCGGTTCTGGTGTTGCACAGCGAGAGGAAGGATGAAAGCACGTAAGCATGTGCCATATGGATTTCTATGAAATCGAAGCCGGCTGCCATGGCACGTTTTGCCGCCGCGACGTGATCTTCCACGATCTTCGGAAGTTCTTCGGTCTTGAAATCTTCAACTTTCTGTCTCCATCCGCTCTTTGCGAGTTTCAGATGCTGCATGATCTGGACGCCGATCTTTACTTCTTTGTTCGCTTCACGCATTGCCGCCACGAGTTTCGTCAGGCCCGGCACGTATTCGTCGCTGCTGATCCTCAGGTTAAAAGGGCTTTTCGAGGAGATGATCACGGCCGCTTCCACAACGATGGAGCCTACGCCGCCTTTTGCCTCTCTTATATACCGCTTGATCAACTCATCCGTGACCATTCCATCCTCAGTCGTAAGACCCGACACCATGGATGTCCTGTGGATCCTGTTGGGGAATGTCACACCTCTCAAAGTAACTGGTGAGAACAGATTCGTATAACTCATTGTGCTCCTCCTACTTTCGTTAGTTGCCTGCAGCCGGTCAATCACTTGCCTCTAAACACAGGCTTTCTTTTTTCCAGGAACGCGGACAAACCGTTCTCCGCATCCTCTGAGTTTGCCACTCTGTCGTATATCTCCAATTCGATCCTGAGACCCTCTTCCAGGGACACCGCAAGGCCCCGATCGATGGCCTCCTTGCTCCCCTTGATGGAGAGTGGACCACTTGCCGCTATCTTCTGCGCCAGACCCGTCACCTCTTCCATAAGACTCTCCGGCGGAGAAACCTTGTCGACAAGCCCGAATTCGAATGCCTCGCGGGCAGTCAGTATGGCACCCGTGAGGATCATGTATTTTGCTCTGCCGGGGCCTACGATTCTCGGCAGAAGCTGCGTGCCGCCGTAGCCGGCCATTACTCCAAGTCCCGCCTCGGGAAGTCCCAGTTTTGCATTTTCGGCGGCGACTCTGAAGTCACACATCAACGCAAGCTCGCACCCCCCGCCCAGCGCATAACCGTTGATGGCGGCGATTGTGACCTTGCTTGTCGTCTTTATCTTATGGATGGTACGGTGACCCCCGGTGATGAAAGCGGTCCTTCCGGAGCCCGCCTCCTTTATCTCCTTTACATCGGCTCCCGCTATAAAGGCCTTTTTTCCGGCCCCGGTAATAACGGCGACGATTATGGCATCATCATGCTCGATGTCATCGAGAATCTTGTCCAGTTTGGTCAATACACTGTTGTTTAATGCGTTGAGGGCCTCGACCCGGTTGATAGTGA
>DNYO01000277.1 GCA_003506795.1 Deltaproteobacteria bacterium | reverse complement strand
GATCCTGTCTGACGCGTCCATCAAAGAGATCCTCTCAGAGCAGCCCACCCTCTTCTCCGGCAAACTCCGGGGTCCGCAGATCATGGGCCAGTTTGGTTGGGAATATTCAGATATTGCCGATTATCACAAGAAGGGTATCCAGGTGCTGGGCAAGGGCGGTCATGCAACGGGTTATACGACGAATCTGCAGATCGTTCCGCAGGAAGGGATAGCTATTGGTTTCAGTATATCCGGAGATGCGAACGGCGAGGCAATTACTCGCCCCATTCTTGATGCCCTGATGAAGGATAGAAGGCTGATGGAAGACAGGGTGAGGGCGGTTCAGAAGCCCGTCGCTCCTCAGAGGGTTCCGGCCGACCTCACGAGATATGCCGGGTATTATGTTGACGACAGCAGCGCAGTGAAGATCGCCTTCAATAAACAAAAGAACGGTTTCACCATCACCCGGCTTCCCGCAAAAGGTCCGGGCAAAGAAAAGCCGGCCGTCTCCAAAAGCTTCATCTATAATAGCGGTTATTTTTATGGCGATGAGAAGGGAATCAGCTACTATTTTACGACAGCGGACGGTAAATCCTTCCTCATTTCACGGGGACAGCCGAAACCTTTTGACATTGACATGATCGCGTATCAAAAGCTTGAAATCACGAAAAACCCCGGACGGCTTCAGGAGAACATGGAGGGGAGGATATGGCTCATGAGAGACGTGCCGCCCTATATGCAGGGAAGCGCGATGCCGGTCTTATCATCTCTGTACAAAGAGTTGCCCGGGTACGTAGACCTTATGGGGGTCCAGAAGGTAGAGAATGCCAATTACGCAGGGATCGCAGCGACTGCCTTCCGTGACCAGGCAGGGATTTCGCTTTTTACCAGGAACGGCACAACCTGGGTAAAATGGCGCGGTTTCCTGCTTTCAACCGCAGATGGTATTCCAGGGATCAAAGGTCGTACGACCATCCGAATTAAAGAAGACACCTATAACGAATGGCTCAAAGTCGAAAATGGCGCGCTTCTGCGCTTCGAAAAACCTGTCGACGGAAGACTGATCGTTTCGACCCTAGATAAAGTACTCTATGACAGCATCGTTGATTCAGGCGAGATCTACGCGCCCGCGGGGAGCTATATTTTCTGTGCCGGAGCGGCAGGAGATGTATTTACGATCTACGCGGAATAAAGCTCATCATCAGCGGTGAAATCGGGTAAGGAGCTGTTTCGTCAAACACCTCTGCAATCAGCGCTGCAGTAAGTGAAACCAGTAGAATGTGAAGATGTGAAGGGTGTCCCTATAGTAAGGGGGTGCCTAGGGAGATCGTCTGAAGATGGACTCTTGGGAATGAGGAAATGTTACATTGCAAAAACTGGCCACGGGATCTGCTTGGAAGAAGGTGTCTCCGGGGTCGCCTATCCCGTGAACGGAGGATTCTCCTTATTGAGAAAGCATGAAGGGTCCTCGTTAAGGTAATCCCCGCTGTATGCCATGGCCCTCCCCCTGCAGCCCCCGCAAATCTTCCGATAGGTGCATCTCCCGCAACGTCCCTTGAGGGTATTATCCCGTTCCCTGAGGTTTGCGAATACCTTGCTGTCCCGCCATATGGATTCGAAGGAGCGTTCTCTCACATTGCCGGCGTTTACCTCAACAAAAGGACAGGGCCATACGTCACCGTTGGGTTTGATATAAACAAACCCCCGGCCCGCCGCGCAACCGTGGAAACATTTTTCGGCCATCTTCATCCATGCGCCGCTGGTCTTGTTGCTCTGCTCCATGAGCAGCGGCCAGTACTGGGGTCCGGCCACGGGCTCGACAATGGTGGAAACATGCTTTTGTTTTTCCTTCAGGAACGTCAGAAGCTTTTCATTCTCCGTTATATCCAGGGTCGCGGCTTCGATATTGCTTCCCCTTCCCACCGGGACAAGCTGGTACATGAGCATGATGCCGGAGCCGACGGTATCGGCCAGGTCCACCAGTTCTCCCAGTGTATCGAAGTTATATTCCATGGCTGTGACATTTATCTGGAGAAGGATACCGGCTTTCTTGATCGCTCGTATGCCCCTCATGGCCAGCTCAAATGCGTTCGGGTTCGCCCGGATCTTGTTGTGGATATCGCTCACCGATGAATCGAGGCTCACCGCTGCACCCACAACACCGCTTTCCTTAAGCCTGAAAGCCATGTCTTCATCAATGAGAGTGCCGTTTGTGGCGATCACATTCGCGAAGCCTGCCCGGCGGGAGTGATCGAAAAGATCGAAGATATCGGGACGGACCAGGGGTTCGCCCCCGGTATAGACAAGCATCCTGAACTCATCCACCTTTGCCAGGTCGTCTATGAACCTTTTCGCTTCATCGGTTGTCAGCTCGTCTTTTGCGGGTTTACCCGACGTTGCGTGGCAATGGACGCACCTCAGGTTGCACGCCGACGTTACCTCCCATGCCGGGTGAGCCGGAAACCCGATGCATCCCATGCCGAAAGAACCCGCCGCCACCGGCAGTGATCTAATGCTGTGGCGCAGCAGCCAGGAACCGAACCCGTCCCATTTCACGAGATGTTTGAAATAAAGGACACTTCCGATCTGCTTTGCCACCAGGCTGGGTGGCCAGAATATTCGACCTATCGGTATGCCGGATTTCCCAAAGAGACCCATGCGATCATAACCCCTTTGTCCAGATGGTAACAATATAAGCGAGGCTGGTTCCAAGATTGGTCGCGATGGTCAGGCCGCACATGACCTGCAGCATCTTCCTGTTCAAGTAGCTCTTCCTGCCCATCATGATCACAAGGATGAAAGAGACCGCAAAGACAGGAGCGTAGTAGACCAACGCAACCCCTGGCAGTCCCTGCAGCACCGAAAGGAGGAACGTGACCCATCCCGCCACCGTCATAGCGATGTAAAGCAATGCCCCTCTCGCTTTACCGAGACGTACCAGGAGGTTGCTCTTCTTCGCGATCACATCGGCCGGATGATCGGGGAACTCGTTGATGAGGATCACGTTGAAGATCGTGCAGGCTATGGGAAGAGAAATAAAGTGTATGATGGTCGCGATAGTCCCCGTTTGCAGATAGTAGGCGACGGCAACCGGCAACCACCCGTAACAGAGGCCTATCAGGACCTCCCCAACTCCTTTGGCCACCCAGCGTATCGGCATTTTTGAGTAGAAAAGACCTGACACGATCCCCACGACACCGAGGGGGATCGTCAGGGCACCCGTGTTGTACCGCAGCTGGATAACGAGACCGGTTGCCACGGTCAGGCCCAGGGCTGCATAACTCGCGATCTTCGCGTGTTCATAAGGCAGAAGCCCTTTCACCACCACCTGGCTCCCGCCTGAAAAGGCGTTTCTTCCCAGCGAGGCCGAAAGTTTGTCCTCCACTATATCGCAGTACTCACCGGTATAATACGTTGAGAGCATGATCAGGATCACCGCGGTCACGCCCAGCAAGAAAAGGGGGAGGCTAAAGACGCCGTCCATCTTCCATGCAAGGACAGTCCCCAGCAAAAAGGGCATGACGCCCACGGAATGAAAGGGAATCCTCGACAGCTGTATCCACGCCCTGGCAATCGCAATGAGAGGTTGTTTTTCCATAATGCTCATCTAATCAAGAATTGAGGAAACAAGGTATCAGGCGGAACGCCTGTTGTCAAGATG
>DNYO01000098.1 GCA_003506795.1 Deltaproteobacteria bacterium | reverse complement strand
CCCCTCGAGCATGCAAAGCGGTGGAAAACAGAGCGCCTTCAGTGGCATGGACAAAGGCAGCAACGCGAAGGCGCAGAGTGATCGTGGAAGCGCAAGCCGACAGAATATGTCAAAACCCAGTCCATCATCAGGGGGAGGTGCGAGTCGTTCCGGTGGTGGTGGGTCTCGCGGCGGCAGTGGCGGCGGCAGGAGACGATAAGGAGGCGAAGATATGAATTCATGCACGAAGAAAAAAGGAGAATGGCTTTTGATGCTTTTGTGCTCTGTCGCGATGCTGATACTGGTGTCGTCTATTCCTTTGGAAGGTTACGCGGCAAAAGCAGCGCAGAAAACCTTTGCGTCTCCAGAGGAAGCAGTGACGGCATTGATTGACGCGCTGAAAGTAGACAACATGAAGGAATTAGCTGTCATCTTCGGCCCCGCAGGGAAAGGAGTCCTCTCTTCCGGTGATGCCGTGGCCGACAAGGCGGGCAGAGAGCGGTTCCTTAAGGCATACGAGACGAAAAATACTCTGGTAAAAGCTGGCGACGTCAAGACTATCCTTCAGATAGGTGAAGAGGAATGGCCTTTCCCCGTCCCGATAGTCAAAAAGGGTGGAAAGTGGCATTTCGGTACAAAAGAAGGCAAAGAGGAACTTGTCAACCGGCGCGTGGGCAAGAATGAACTGGATACTATCCAGGTATGCCTTGCCTATGTCGACGCACAGCGGGAATATGCAACTGAAGACCGGGACGGAGATGGTCTTTTCGAATACGCACAGAAATTTATAAGCATACCAGGCAAGAAAGACGGCTTCTACTGGAGGACAAAAGAAGGTGAAGAAGAAAGTCCCCTTGGTGATTTTGTTGCCAGGGCCACCCGGGAAGGATACAAGAAGACAGGCAATTCGCCCGTACCTTACCACGGGTACTATTTTAAGATCCTGAAGGCCCAGGGGAAGAATGCCCCCGGCGGAGCCTACGATTACATTGTCAAGGGGAAAATGATCGGTGGTTTTGGCATGGTTGCATACCCGGCACAATATGGTGTATCCGGTGTCATGACTTTTGTAGTCAACCATGATGGAATTGTTTATGAGAAGGATCTTGGCAGAGACACCCCGAAGATTGCCCCGGTCACCAAACTCTTTGATCCCGACAAAACATGGAAGAAGGTGGAAACGAAGACTCAATAGAATACTGACCACTAGTGGTGGGTCGGAAATAGGAAGAGTAATGACCAGGAAAACAGGACAACGATACCCATTACGGCACCGTTCATTGGGCGTGCGGTTCGCAAGTGCCGCTAAGCAGTGAGTTGGCGGAAGCAATAACATGGAGAAGGAGGCCGAATTGTGGAAGAGTGGCTGATCCGTATAGTTGACAACTTCCTCGATCGGGTGAGCGGGCCGATGAAATTCCGGCTCATCCTTCAGCCTCTGATGGCCATTATCTTCGCCGTGCGGTCCGGGCTGAGGGATGCAAAAGAAGGGCGGCCCGCCTATTTCTGGGCCATCTTCACGGACCCGCATAACAGGAGAGAGATGTTGCGGGACGGATGGAAGTCTGTCGGCCGCATCTTCATCCTTGCCATCATCATCGATGCGGTCTATCAGATCATCGAGCTTCACTGGTTCTACCCTCTCGAAGCCTTCATCGTGGCCATCGTTCTTGCCATCATCCCCTATCTTCTGATCCGGGGCCCGACGAATCGGGCTGCCCGGCATAAATAAGCTTGTAATGTATGAATACCAAAAGGAGGTACAGCATGAATGCACAAGACAAGAAACATCGTTCCCATCTTCCGATGCCGAATACGCAGCAACCCCGATTCATCGCCTACGACGCGAAGGACCCGGACAGCGAGTTCGCGCCGATTGAGCAGCTTCGCCCGCCCGAGGGAGCGCCCAACACCCTGATCGTCCTCCTCGACGATGCCGGCTTTGGCGCCTCCAGCGCCTTCGGCGGTCCCTGCCAGACGCCGACCGCGGAGAAGCTGGCGGCGGGTGGCCTGAAGTACAACCGCTTCCACACCACCGCTCTGTGCTCGCCCAGCCGCCAGGCCTTGCTGACCGGACGCAACCATCACTCGGCGGGGATGGGCGGCATCACCGAGATAGCCACCGGGGCGCCGGGCTACAGCTCGGTGCTGCCCAACTCTATGTCGCCGCTGGCTCGGACCCTGAAACTCAACGGCTACAGCACGGCGCAGTTCGGCAAATGCCACGAGGTGCCGGTCTGGGAGGCGAGCCCTGCCGGACCTTTCGACGCCTGGCCCACGGGCGGAGGCGGTTTTGAGTACTTCTACGGCTTTATCGGCGGTGAGGCGAACCAGTATTACCCGACCCTGTACGAGGGAACTACGCCGGTCGAGCCGAAGAAGACCCCGGATGAGGGCTACCACCTGATGGAGGACCTGACCGACAAGGCCATGGCCTGGGTGTCTCAGCAGAAGGCGCTGGCACCCGACAAGCCGTTCTTCATCTATTTCGCTCCCGGTGCCACCCACGCCCCGCACCACGTGCCGAAGGAGTGGGCGGACAGGTACAAAGGCAAGTTCGACGGAGGCTGGGACAAGCTGCGCGAAGAGACTATCGCCCGACAGAAGAAGCTCGGCGTCATCCCTGCCGACTGCCAGCTCACCGCGCGCCACGGCGAGATCCCCGCGTGGGACGAGATGCCCGAGGCGTTTAAGCCGGTGCTGCGTCGGCAGATGGAGGTGTACGCGGGCTTTCTGGAGTACACCGACTACCACGTGGGGCGACTGGTAGACGGGCTGGAGAAGCTCGGAATACTTGAGGACACACTGGTCTATTACATTATCGGTGACAACGGAGCCTCTGCCGAGGGGTCAATCAATGGCTGCTACAACGAGATGAGCTACTTCAACATGCTGCAGTCGTTCGAGACACCGGAGTACCTGATGGAGCGGATCGACAAACTTGGCGGGCCCGATTCGTACAATCACTATGCCGTGGGCTGGGCACATGCGATGAACACGCCCTACCAGTGGACGAAGCAGGTCGCTTCGCACTGGGGCGGTACGCGCAACGGCACCATTGTGCACTGGCCGAAGGGAATAAAGACCCAGAGCGAGATCCGTTCCCAGTTCTCCCACATCATCGACGTCGCGCCGACGGTCCTTGAGGCGGCGGGTCTTCCCGAGCCGGTCTCGGTGAACGGTGTCCCGCAGGACCCGATCGAGGGTGTCAGTATGCTCTATTCCTTCAACGACGCCGGCGCGGCCGAGCGGCACGAAACCCAGTACTTCGAGATGTTCGGCAATCGCGGCATCTATCACAAGGGTTGGACCGCGGTAACGAAACACCGGACTCCCTGGGCCGGCATTGCGGCAAAGGTACCGCCCTTCGACGACGACATCTGGGAACTCTATGATACGAATATAGACTGGAGCCAGACGAAGGACCTGGCCCGGGAGAACCCTCAGAAGCTCCACGAACTCCAGCGCCTGTGGCTCATCGAGGCGACACGCTACAATGTGCTGCCTCTCGACGACCGGATGGTCGAGAAGTTGAGCCCGGACACCGCCGGCCGCCCCGTCCTGATCAAGGGCAACGCCCAACTCCTCTTCGGCGGTATGGGACGCCTTCCGGAAAACTGCGTCCTGAACCTTAAGAACAAGTCCCACTCCGTCACGGCCGAGATCGTCGTGCCC
>DNYO01000175.1 GCA_003506795.1 Deltaproteobacteria bacterium | reverse complement strand
GGCGAGGAAGCCTCCGACGAGAGACGAGGAAATGCCAAGGGCGACGAAGACAAAAGAAAAGCCGAGAATGAAGCAGAATGAATGAAGGAATACCCTTTTTCTGTGCTCCCGGGTGGGTGCCGCAACATCGCTCACCGTTATCCCGCTGATATAGATGAGATAGGAAGGAACAAGGGGAAGTATACAGGGGGTGAAGAACGATAGCAGCCCCGATACGAAGGCGGCAAGCCCGTTGATATTCATCGCTGACAGGCTGCCGGAATCCATGAGTGGTATCTTATGTGTTTTGCCGTGAGGTTGTCAAATGAAATGCGCCGCAATTGATATTGGCACAAATACCATTCTTCTTCTCATCCTCGATGAGCATGAGGGCGTATTTCGCGACGTTATCGATATGTCTGCCATCGTAAGGCTTGGCGAAGGTCTCGCGAAATCCGGCAGCCTCAACGGGCCTGCCATGTCCCGGACAATCGATGCGATCAGACGATACACCGATATAGCTCGGTCGCACGGTGTCGAAAGGTTGTTTTGCGTGGGTACTGCGGCCCTCAGAGAGGCCTCGAACAGCGAAGAGTTTCTCCGGACCGTCAGGAATGCCTTTGGCTTCACAATCGAAGTCATAAGCGCCCGGCAGGAGGCGTACTATACCTACCTGTCGGTGAGGGATGACCCGGAGGTGTGCGGCGGCTCAATGACGGTGATCGATATCGGCGGGGGCAGCACTGAGGTTATCGCCGGGACCGATAAGGAATTTGTCGGATTTGCCTCCCTGCCGATGGGAAGCGTGAGGCTGACCGATGCCTTCATAACGCATGACCCGCCGCTGGCCGAAGAGCTGGATCAGGTCGCTTCATATATAAGGGAAAACCTTTCCACGGCTCCCTTTCCCGAAGCAAGTACCCTTATCGGGACTGGAGGCACGGTGACGAACATTGCTTCCATCATAATCGGCATCGCAGCGTATGACAAGGAAAGGGTGCATGGTTTTGTCATCGAACTGTCGGATCTGAAAGAATTCATTACATCTCTTGCTCGCCTTACGGGCGGTGAGAGAAAAAATGTGAAGGGAATGGAGCCGGGCAGGGAGGATATAATCGTCCAGGGTGCGTTAATTCTGAGGGAGATCATGGAGCACGGCGGATTCGAACGTTGTACCGTAAGCGCCGCCGGGGTCAGATACGGAGTAATCTACGAAAAATGCAGGGAAATATTTAATTAGGAACCTTTATCCCTGGTGCCGTCTCGTTGATCCCTCATCCATTTTTTTCTGTAGACCGTGAGAGTTTGTTTATGATAGAAGTCTTACTATATTTGCAGTTCATTCTACCGAACCCGAGAGATTAAACTGGAGAAAATCGTAGAAATTCTTGCCAGGACGCCTCACCTGTTCCAGGCGCTGATCGACAACATACCAAGTCCTGTTTATTACAAGGACGCGAAAGGCGTATACCTTATTTACAATAAGGCCTTTCGTGACTACTTCGGTCTCACAGAGGAACAGGTCATTGGCAGAGACGTCTTCCAGCTTCCTGTGACGCGGCAGGAGGCACTGATGCATCAGACCGTGGACCAGGAGCTCCTCAATGAGCCCGGTGTCACGTCGTATGAAATGAAAAGTATCAGGGCGGATGGTTCCGTACATCATGATCTGAACAAGAAGGCGACTTTTCCCGGCACGGACGGCGGTGTCGGGGGGATCGTGGGCGTGATCATAGATATCGGTGAACAAAGGAGGATGGAAGAGGACATCCTCAAAGCCAAGAACCTCCAGTCGCTGGGGACCCTTGCCGGCGGCATTGCCCATGACTTCAACAACCTTCTCATGGCTATTGTCGGCAACCTCTCACTCGCAAAAATGAATAGCCCCGAAAATGCGCGGCTGATGGACTACCTCAACGAGGCAGAAAGGATCGCCTTTCTCGGTAAGTCTCTGACCCAACAATTGCTTACGTTCTCCCGGGGCGGCAATCCAGTCCGGACCATAATTCAACCGGGTGTTCTTGTAAGCTCCGTCGCCGCAAGGGTGTTGCGCGGCTTCCCCGTTGAGTGTGCGTATGACATCCCCGCTGATATCCTTCCCATTGAGGCTGACGAAGATCAGATCAGGCAGGTGGTGGAGAACATTCTGAGAAACGCGATGGAGGCGATGCCGGCAGGTGGAAAGATCACCATCGCTGCCAGAAATGTCAGGATTTCGCCGGAAGACAGGCTACCTCTTATGGAAGAGGATTATGTGAGAATATCAATTACCGATGAGGGTAAAGGCATTCTTGCCGAGGATATCCCGAAGATCTTCGACCCCTACTACACCACAAAGGGAATGGGGTCTGAAAAAGGCGTCGGTCTCGGGCTCGCGATCTGTTTTGCCATTGTCAGGAAGCATAATGGCAGCATTTCCGTCGAATCGGTGCAGGATCGGGGTTCGGTTTTTCACATCAATCTTCCCGCTTATAAGCACGAAATCTCAAGGGAAGCAGCGTCAACCCGGAAGCCGGCGAGACATGATGAGGGCAGAGTACTGCTTCTCGATGACGAAGAACTAGTCCTTGAAATAGGGAAGGAACTTTTGGAATATCTCGGCTATTCGGTGACGACAGTACAAAATGGTGAAGAAGCGGTCCTGCTCTACAAACAGGCAATGGAACTGAAGAGCCCCTTCGACGCTGTCATTCTTGACCTTGCAATCCCGGGAAGCCTGGGAGGAAAAGAGGTCATGCGGGAGCTGATGCGCATCGATCCGGACGTCAAGGCTATCATATCCAGCGGATATCTCACCGATCCCATCGTGGCCGATTACCGGGAATACGGTTTCGCAGACGTGCTCACAAAACCTTACGATTCAAATGAACTGGACCAAAAACTCAAGAAGGTCATAGGGAAGTAGAGAGACCGGGTTATAGGTAATAGGGAATATACCTTTCCATCACCTATTACCTATCTCATTCTTTTCCACTGTCAATTTGTTCCCGTCGGTGCATATCGTGATGCAGCCGTCGCGGTCT
>DNYO01000235.1:1341-12872 GCA_003506795.1 Deltaproteobacteria bacterium | reverse complement strand
ATATAGATTTTACATTCTAACAACCGGTAATAATTGAATTATTATGTGATAATAGTCACACTTGAGGCAGGTTATAGGTAATAGGTTATGGGTAATAGGGGAAAAAGCCTCAATTCTTTCCCATAACCTATTACCTATAACCCATCACCTATTAGTTTTAGCTCTATTCCCTTACCACCGCGTAGAACGTCGCGTTTTCACGCTGGATCAGCATTACGATGCCTTCTTTGACATTCGATCGTTTCACGGCTTCCTTAAATTCGGCGACGCTTCTTACCGGTTTTCTGGCAACCTCCCTGACGACATCTCCCGAACGAATGTCCGCCTCCTGCGCGGGCGATCCCGGTATGACATCGGTCACGATGACGCCCCGTTTATCCTTAAGGTTAAGGTGCTTGGCGATCTCTCCCGTAATATCCTGGACAACAAGACCCAGCCCTTTTTCAACCTCGCTCTTCTTTGACGCCTTGAGGCCCTCTTCCTGGAGTTCGCCGATAACCACCTCTACTTCCATCTGTTTTTTGTCCCGGATGAGAACCATCTTTGCCTTCTTGCCTATCTCCGTCGAAGCGACAAGCCGGGGAAGAGTTTCATTATCCTTAATCTTCTTCCCGTTGTAGGAAATGATCAGGTCGCCGCGCTTGATCCCCGCTTTCTCGGCGGGACTCTGCTCCATGACATCGGCGACCAGGGCGCCTTCCGATTCCTTAAGGCCGAAGCTTTTCGCGATCTCCGGCGTCATCCTCTGGATCACGACGCCGAGCCAGCCGCGGGCCACCTTCCCCTTGCTTTTCAGCTGGGACAGCATGTCCCGCGCCACATTGATGGGTATGGCAAAACCGATTCCCTGACCGCCGGAAACAATGGCCGTATTGATCCCGACCACTTCTCCCTTGAGATTGAGCAGGGGTCCGCCGCTGTTGCCGGGGTTTATGGATGCATCGGTCTGGATGAACTCATCATAGGGCCCTGCCCCGATGATCCTGCCCTTTGCGCTGACGATTCCCGCTGTGACGGTATGTTCGAGGCCGAAGGGATTGCCGATCGCCATGACCCAGTCTCCCACCTGCAGTGCCTCGGAATCGCCGAGAGTCGCCACGGGAAGCGATTGCCTGACGTCGATCTTGATGAGGGCGATGTCGGTCTTGGGATCGCGCCCTATGATCCTCGCATCGTATTCTTTCTCATCAGAGAGCTTTACCTTAATTGTGGTGGCTTTCTCAACAACGTGATTGTTTGTCAGAATATAGCCTTCCTTATCGATAACGAAACCCGACCCGAGACTGCGCTGCTTGTATTCCCGCCGCGGTCCGTTGCCAAAAAACTTGTCGAAAAAATCATCATTAAAAAAATCCTTGAAAGGGTTGTTCGGGCCGACAAACGGCCCCTGCCCCCCGGGGCCCCTGACAACCGCCGTGGTGCTGATATTGACGATTGACGGCTTCGCCTGGTTGACAAGGCCGGCCAGGCTCGGCAATCCGTTATTGAAAGCCGCCGCGGTCCGGACGTTTTGCACGACCGGAGGCGCCGGCGGTCTGTCGGGCAGCACCTGCGCCCTTACGTATGCAAAGCCCAGAGCGGCGACGATGAGAACACAAACGGTTAATACGAGGCGTTTGCTCTTCATAAAGAATCCTCCATCATGACATGGGTAGCTTGATCGTAAAAACACTTCCTGCGGCGGGCCTCGATTGGACGTCTATACTCCCTTTGTGAGCTTCGGCTATCCATTTGCTGATGGAAAGCCCGAGGCCGCTCCCGCTCTCACGCTTGCGGGACCTGTCGGCACGGTAAAACCTGTCAAAGATATATTTGATATCGCCCGGTGAAATACCCGGTCCGTCATCCTCCACATTTACACAGGCAAAGCCGTTCTGCTTATACGATGAGACTATGACGTGCCCGCCGCGATGTCCGTACTTGATGGCGTTCTCCACCACGTTGGTGATCATTCTGCGCAATTTGAGCTCGTCACCGACAAGACGGATGTCCTCGAGTTCCTTAACGACGATCTCAACACCTTTGTTTTCGCCGAAAAGCTTCATGTTCATGCAGACATCGGCAAGAAGATCGCGAAGATCGACCTTTTCAAGGTTCATCCCGATGTCCTTCGTTTCTGCCTTGGAAAGCAGAAGGAGATCGTCGATGATCCGGCTCATCCTGTCAATCTCCTCGAGGTTGCTTTGCATGGACCGCTTGTACTCTTCGTTTGTCCGTTCCTTCCTCAGCGCCAGTTCCGTTTCGCCTTTCAGAATGGTCAGCGGCGTCTTGAGCTCATGTGAGACATCGATGCTGAACTGGTTGATTCTCAGGAAAGAATCCTTGAGCCGGGAAATCATGGCGTTGAAGGTTTCCGCAAGGCGGCCGAGTTCGTCTTTCCGCCCTTTTATGTCAATGCGTTCATCGAGGTTGTTTGAGGATATGTTCACCGCCGCCCTCCGGATCTGGTCCACGGGCTTCATGGTCTTTTTCGCCATGAAATATCCCACCACGATGGTGACGCTGATGGAGGTGATGATGCTGATGATCATGATTATGAGGAGACGCTTCATGGTATCCTCAAACTCCTCCAGCGACGAGCCGACCTGTACGATGCTGATGATCTTCTTGTGTTCTACGATGGGCATTGTGATCATGCGCAGCCGGGGGCGGGCCGTTTCTATGGTTTCGTAGACGATTTCACCCTTGAGGGCCTTTTCGAGGGTGACAAAGCTCACCGGAACCGCCTCCGCCTCGAGGTCGTTCAGCCTCGCCCCGATCTTCCCGGAGGCATCGATGATCTGGATGAACTTGCCCTTCGGTTTCTTGCCGAGGGCATTCTCGAGGTAGCGCTCGAAGTTGCCGAAAAGGCTCTGGTTGTGGGTTTCGGTCATGGATGAGGCAAGAACCTCGGCTATCGATTTGATCTTGGTGTCAATGCTCTTCTGGAGGCTGTTTTTAAAATAGATGTAAACCCCGCTCGAGAACGTGACAAGTATCAGGGCCAGGATGCCGCCGTACCATAGCGTCAGTTTCCACTTGATGGGAAGATTAAATCTTTTCATCTTCTTTGAGGATGTAGCCGACTCCCCGTACGGTGTGGATGAATTTCTTTTCCGTAAGGAGCTCTATCTTCTTTCTGAGAAAATTCACATATACATCAACGATGTTCGAGGAATCGTCCTGGCTCTGCCAGGCATACTCCGCCATCTCCTTGCGGGCCAGCGGTCTCTCGCTGTTGCGCATCATATACTCCATAATAAGGAACTCTTTTTCGGTAAGTTCCGCTTCCTTTCCCTCAATGGTCAGTCTCCTGTTATAGGGATTGAGGACGATCTCGCGGTATTCGAGGGTCAACGGAACGGCCTTGCGGCTTCTTCTAAGCAGAGCACGGATCCGCGCAAGGAGTTCCTCAAAAGAGAAGGGTTTTGTCAGGTAATCATCGCTTCCCGTGTCCAGTCCCTTGATGACATCTTCCTTGGTGCTCTTCGCCGTGATGATGAGAACGGGTGTTTCTATGCCCGAGTGGCGCATCCTCTTCAAGACTTCCAGACCGTCGATCTCCGGTATCATGAGGTCGAGAAGAACAATATCGTAATCCCGCGTTGTGACCAGATCGAGACCGATCCTGCCGTCCTCCGCCAGGTCTACGGAGTATCCTTCTTCTTCGAGGCCCCTCATGACAAAATTGGCAACCTTCGATTCATCTTCAACAAGAAGAACTTTCATATCCACAATACTATAGTATAAAAAGGCCAGTTGTACAATTCTTCAGTTTCGATCGGGCGCATAGCTCTTCCCGCGGTACCCTTACCGCCGCTCTCTCATAAATTTCTTTGACAAAACGGAGGGGATGCTATTTAGTATTACGTTTTCCGATTGCATCGGAAGGGGCATTTTCCAAAAAAATGACACATCCACACACTGACACAGGGAGGTCCACACATCCATGAGTCTACTTGAGGCGTATATCATAACTTTCATCGCAAGCTTCTGCAGTCTCGTGATCGAAATGGTCGCGGGGCGCATCCTGGCGCCTTTTGTCGGGGTTTCGATCTACACGTGGACAAGCATCATCGGTGTCATCCTCGCGGGGATCAGCATAGGCGCCTTTATCGGGGGCAAACTGGTCGACCGGTTCCCTACAAGGAAGACCCTCGGGTGGCTGCTGTTCATATCGGGTGTAATGGCGCTCACAATAATACCCCTCACACATGCCATCGCCGCTTACCGGTTTCCTGTCTCCCTGATGGCACGGATCTTTATCATCACGTCCATCATCTTCTTCATTCCCGGCTGCGTCCTTGGTACCATCTCGCCCGTTGTCGTAAAGCTTACGCTGAAAAACCTCGAGAACGCCGGGAACGTCATCGGCAAGATCTACGCCATTTCCACCCTTGGGGCCATCATCGGCACCTTTGTGACGGGATTTTTCCTGATCTCGTGGATGGGCACACGCACGATCATTCTCTCCATGGGCATCATTCTCCTGCTCGTGGCCCTTCTGGCAGGTGCGATCTTCCGAAAAAAGGCCAGCATAGCCATCTTTGTCGTCATCGCCGCGCCCGGTATTTTTTTCATCAATTCCTATCTCTATGCCATCCCTGCAAGCAGCAAGACATACCTCTACAAGGAAAGTGACTACTACACGATAAAGCTGTCGAAGACAACGAGCTCGGACCGTAAAACGGAGCTTGAGGCCCTGGTGCTCGACAATCTCATCCATTCCTACGTCAACCTCAAAGACCCGAAACATATCGAGTACGAATACGAGCGGATCTACGCCGACGTCCTCAAGTGGAAGTTCAGCGAACAAACGCCTTTCAATAGCCTTACCATAGGGGGCGGCGGCTATACCTTTCCCAGGTACATGGAGATAACGTACCCCAGGGCAAAGGTCGATGTGGTTGAGATCGACCCCGCGGTGACAAAGATCGTCTACGATCATCTCGGTTTGCCGAAAGATACGAGAATAGTAAGCTACAATACCGACGGCAGATGGTATGTCATGAACTGCAAGGAAAAATACGACCTTGTCTTTACCGATGCCTACAATGATATCTCCATTCCCTATCACCTCACCACGAAGGAATTCCTCCAGCAGATCAAGGACGTCATGAACCCGGGGGCGATCCTTATGTCCAATATCATCGACAACTTCCAGAGGGGACTCTTCCTGCCTTCCTACATCAAGACCTTAAGGGAGGTCTTCGGGCAGAAGAACGTCTATCTCATTTCCGTCAGTCCCAATTTCAGGAAGGTACGGATAAGCACCTTCATCGTCATCGCCGGTAACGGCAACTTCGATATCTCCGGATTCCAGTCCTTTATCCAGAACGGGCTCGGTGCACGCGCCACATCCTCAATCGTACCCGAGGACCTCATGGACGAATTCATCAACAGGAAAGATGCCATCGTCATCCGGGACGACTANNAAAACCAGGCTTTCCTTTCCCATTACCCATTGCCTATTACCTCTTTCTCTTGCTTTCGTTTCCCTTTTCTTCTAAAATTATATCCGGTGCGGGCGTAACTCAGCTGGTAGAGTGCAAGCTTCCCAAGCTTGATGCCGCGGGTTCGAGCCCCGTCGCCCGCTCCATTTCTCCTGTCTCCCATATTCTTGACATTCGAAGTGCCTCCAGTTATCCTTGCGGCAGGGTAGGGTGTTCCCGGAGCATATCGTTCCTTACCCGTATCGTGGAAAAGGAGGTCGTCTTATGAGAGCTTTTATGCGTTCTTTTTTGATTCTTGCCGTCGTCACCATCGCTTGTTCCCTGGCGGCCAATCCTGTCCGCGGGCAGATCACCGCCGAAGTTCTGCCCCTCAATACACTTGTAGTGGTAAGGGTGCCCGGCGTACCCCTCGACAGAAGGACGGCCCCCAGGAAGCTGCTGGCCCGGTGTTCCTATGAAAGTCAAAAGGTGCCGGACTATGTGAAGGTCGCCCGGTTCACGGTCGTCCCAGGACAGAAGTATACACTCTACGACTGCCACCCGGCACCGGCGGACGGCACAAGGATCTCGGTCTATCTCGATGGCGATACGCCCCTGACCAACTATACTGCGTCCTACGGGAAATCAGAGGGTTTTACGCGGTCTTTTGTAACACGATTCCAGCAGCCGTGGCCCATAGTGCGCGGCGAGCAGGCATCATGTGACCTTGTCCGCTACAATATCACCATTGCGCCGCAGAGCGAACACAATAGCCTCTACGTTACCTTCGTCTCTAACAAGCCCGGGGTTTCGACGAGGATAATGCTGAAGACCCCGGCGGACAGCGACGATAACGTGAAGAAATCCGCCAAAAGGTCATGGGGCGATGTAAAGAGCGCTCCTTTCCTCCTTACGAACATACCCGGCGAATCGCCGGTGACGGCAAAACCGCCGGTGACGCTACCGGGCCCGACAGGAGGCCAGGTTTCCGGCATCCCGCCTGTACCGGGCAACGTTACGCAGACACCGGTTGTTCCACCCCCTCCTCCTCAACCGAATATACCCCCGGGGATTGTGGCGGAGGCCCCCGCAACCTCGGCCGGTGCAACGGTCATCCCGTACAACTCAACGGTGCGGGCCTACATCAACAGGTCCGACTATGATACCTTCCGTTTTGACTTCGCCGGCGGCCGGATGCGCATCGCCTCACGGGGAGGACTCGACATCGTAGCGGACCTCTGGGACGCAAAAGGCAACAGGCTCGCCCGCGACGGCCAGGATACAAGGAAGGACTTTGTCATTGAGGCGAACCTCCCGGCAGGCAGCTACTACATCCAGATCAGGTTCATGTATCACGGCGGAGAGGGCCCCTATACGCTCATTCTCGGCGATGGCAGCGGACCTGTCCTGACAGAGGCGAACAAGTAGGATGACCCGCGTACGCAACGTTGGAGGAGCGCCCCTTTGGTGGATAACTCCTTGAAAGAACAGAGCGGGAAAAGGGGGATGGTAGGCGCTGCGGACCTCATGATAAAAGCCGGCATCGTGGTTGTCGTGGGCCTTGTCGCCATATTCCGGTCCGACATACTGACGGTTTTTTTCACCTTTCCCCTCGCCGGCGTCGTGAGGGTCTATCACGTCCTCTGGGCGCTCACCGTCTTCATACTAATAAAACGCATGGTCCCCGGTTTCAACAAAAAGATCTCCTCAAGAAAGATATTCCGGCGCTTTTACCGGGAGGCCGACGGTATTACCCCCGCAAGGAACGAAAAACTCCGTTCCCTGAAGGCGAAAACCGACCTCGGAGCCCTGAAATCCGCCTTTTACTGGCTCCTTCTTCTCGGCGACATAGCCCTGTGGCGCATGGTCGGCCTGCTCAGCGATACCTGGATATACATCATCGTGCTCTTTTTCGTCTTTATGGACCAGTTCTGCGTGAGCGTCTTCTGTCCTTTCAAATGGCTCGCTCACGGCAAGTGCTGCAGTACCTGCCGAATCAACAACTGGGGCTACATCATGGCTTTTTCGCCTCTCATCTTTATTCAGTCCTTCTGGACATGGTCCATTGTGGCCTTTTCCATCATCATCGTCATTCAGTGGGAGTACCTCTATTACCGGTATCCCGAGAGGTTCTTCGAAACCCATAACGCCGCCCTGATGTGCAGGAACTGCGTTACGGAGTGCACGGGAAGAAGAAAATTACGTTGAATATTGCCGGTGGATTCCTTACAATGAGAGACACTAAAGGCGGCCGCCGGGATAAAGTCGGCGGATATCCGGGAGGTTCTTTAACGTGTCCGAACAGTACGAAGCGATTGTAATCGGCGGCGGCCCCGCGGGGCTGACAGCCGGTCTCTATCTAATGCGCGGCGGCATAAAAACCGTGCTTCTTGAAAAGGTACTTCCGGGTGGAGCACCTCTCAACACCGGGCGCGTGGAGAATTATCCCGGTTTTCCCGAGGGCATATCGGGCAGGGAACTCATGGAAAGGTTCGCGGCCCATGCGAAGGCCTTCGGCCTTCCCGTCAGGGAATTTTCCGAGGTGCAGAACGTGTCCCTCGAGGAAACACGGTTCACGGTAAAGGTGAACGACGCGACATTCGACTCAGCCGGTGTCATCGTTGCCAGCGGCACCGAGCCGGCAAAGATGGGCATCCCGGGAGAGAACGAACTCATTGGCCGCGGCATCTCTTATTGTGCCACGTGCGACGGTATGTTCTTCAAGGGCCTCGAGGTTGCCGTCATCGGGGGCGGCGATTCGGCCATAGAAGAAGCTCTGTCGCTGGCCAACATTGTTGAAAAGGTTTACGTGATACACCGCAGGGACAGTTTGAGGGCACAAAAGATCCTCCAGGAGCGGGCGTTCCGGAACCCGAAAATGGAATTTCTCTGGAACAGACGGCCCGTCGAGATAGCCGGCAAAAACCAGGTAGAGCGCCTCGTCATCGAGGATACCAAAACGGGCCGGAGAGAAGATCTTCCGGTAAGCGGCGTTTTTGTCTACGTAGGCTACCGGCCTGATACAGGTTTTCTCGGAGATCTCGTCGAACGCGATCCGGCCGGCTTTATTATCACCGATGAGGGGCTCGGCACCAAAACGCCCGGCCTTTACGCCGCCGGAGATATCCGGAAGAAGACCCTCCGGCAGATCTCCACAGCCGTCGGCGATGGGGCCCAGGCGGCGGTCAGCCTGGAACGCTACGTCCTCGGAGCCAACCGGTAGCCCCCATGCAACTTAGCGCCGCAGGAAAGCAGTCCTCATCTATGAGCAGAATTCTCTTATGTTTCACCCTTCTTTTTCTTTTGTCATGTGCTGAACCCTGTCTGTGCGCAGGGGAACACATAATCCTGTCTCGTGCGGGGGTCAGGGATGAGCCGATGTGGAACGCATTCAAAAGACATCTCACCGGTAAAGGACTGACGGTAAGCGTCTACGACTCCCCGGAATCGATGGAAAAGCAGGTGGAGACAGCCAACAGGGTGAACAGGGAAAAGGCCGCATTCATGCTCGTCGTGGAGCTTGTTCCATCGGAGCGCTCCGATGCTTTCATTGCGGTCAGTGACGCCAGGAAGGGCAAAGGCCTCATAGTAAATGCCGATGAGGTGCCGGGATCGCACACTACCCAATCAACGGAGCTTGGCTCGTCGATTGCCGCGCAATTCCAGAGAAAAGTCAAGCCTATCTCCCTTTTCATGCTTCTCGGGATAGATATGCCGGGGGTATTTGTCAGGCTCGAAGTTCCGAAAGGAAGACCTGCCGAAGCCTTCGATAAGTTGTATGACGGAATGCTGAACTATATGAAAAGAGGTAACAAGAATGAGAGAGAACTCAAGGGCGAGCGACGAAATACGTCGCCTTAGAATCGAAAAAAGTTTTCTGCGGTATCCCGAGGGTTCCGTACTTGTGGAGATGGGCGCCACAAAAGTCATTTGCGGCGTAAGCATCGAAGAGAAAGTCCCTCCTTTCCTGAAAAACACCGGTAAGGGCTGGCTTACCGCAGAGTACTCAATGCTGCCCCGCGCCACCCACAACAGGTCGATGCGGGAATCGGTTTCGGGACGCATCGGCGGGCGGACGCATGAAATCCAGCGTCTCATCGGAAGGGCGCTTCGCGCCATCGTCAATCTCGACATCATCGGCGATCGGACCATATGGGTAGACTGCGACGTCATCCAAGCGGACGGCGGCACAAGGACGGCAAGCATCACCGGCGGTTATGTCGCCCTTGTTGAGGCCCTGTGGGGGATGAAGCGGCGCGGTATGATAGATAAAATACCGCTCAGGGACAGCGTGGCCGCCATAAGCGTCGGTATCGTCAATGGCGAGATCGCCCTCGACCTTTCCTATGAGGAGGATTCCAAAGCCGAGGTGGACATGAACTTCATCATGACGGGGAAAGGTCAGCTCATCGAAGTCCAGGGCACAGCCGAGAAAAAACCTTTCACAAAAGAGCAGTTCGATGTCATGTACACCTACGCCCTGAAAGCCATAGGAGAGATAACGAGGCAGCAGAAGGCGACCCTCGGCCCCCTGTTCCCTGCATGAAAGACGTCATTATCGCCACGACGAACAGGGGAAAGGTCGAAGAGATCCGCCGCCTCCTCTCCGGCCAATTCGATGAGATCCATTCCCTCCTCGATTTTCAGGATGAGATCATTGTAAATGAGGACAGTCCCTATTATGCCGAAAACGCGATGAAAAAGGCGCGAAAGGTCGGCGACCATTTCGGTATACCGGCCCTTGCCGACGATTCAGGCCTGGAGGTTGCGGCCCTCGGCGGAAGGCCCGGCATCCGTTCCTCCCGGTACGGCAGGAACGACGAGGAGCGTATAGGCCGTCTTCTCAAAGAGCTCGAGGGCATGCCCTGGGAGGCGCGAGGGGCAACCTTCAAGGCCTACGTTGCCCTGTACCTGCCCCGGAAGGACCGCTGCTACGTTTTTTACGGCGAGCTGAAAGGATACATCGGCTTCGAAAAGCACGGCTCAGGCGGTTTCGGATACGATCCTGTTTTCTACTCCCCTGAACTCGACAAATACCTGGCCGAACTCTCGACGGAAGAGAAGAACACCCTGAGCCATCGCGGGAGAGCCATAGCGGCATTGAAGAAATTTATCGGAAATAAAAAGGGACTGGGGGCTGGGGAAAGATAGCATTAGAACATGGTTCTGGTCGAAGATATTCTTTGAAATTCCGACGCAGTGTTACGCCTCAGCCTTTGTACCTTGTTATTCGCGCTTCCAGAGCTTCAGTCCTGTGACATCGTCGAATTCTCTGCACAGAACTTCACCTTCGAGGATTGCGCCGAAAAGCTCGCAGGCAAATACCTCCGTCCCCTCCAGTAGATGGCCTCCACGGGCGATGCCGTCACGGTATCCCAGGGTTATGTGGGCATGCACCGAAATCTCCCCCTCCACCTCGGATACGTTCCCGACGCAGGAGAGTATCTCGGCTGGTTCATCGATAACGGAATCCAGGTACTCTTTCCTTTCCTGGTCGTAAAACGCAATATGGGCCTTCTTCACCGCCCCTATGGCGGTAAAGGAACCCATTCGTCCGCGGTGCTGTCGAAATATCTCCGTGATCGATCCGAGAAGGTCGGCGCCATGGTTCAGGCGCTCAAGAAAAAATGTTTCCGGTTTGAAAAACCACATGGCCTTTTTTTATTTGGTCCCAACGAGAATCGAACTCGTGTTTTCGGCGTGAGAGGCCGACGTCCTGGGCCGCTAGACGATGGGACCGCCAAGCATGAATAGTACCAGAAAAAGACTTTCATTTCCACTAAAAAACCGACAAAACTCTATACATTTTGATTGTTTCCTATTATAATCAAGATGGAAAACTTGAAGTAGAGGAGGAAGCAATGTTTGGGTTGGGAATGCCGGAACTGATTATAATACTTGTCATCGTGGTACTCATTTTCGGCGCCGGCAGGATCTCGGAGATCGGTGGGGCAATTGGAAAAGGCATCAAGGGCTTCAAGAAGTCCGTGAACGAACCGGATTCCATTGATGTCACACCGGATCAGAAAGAAAAAGCGGCAAAAGACAAGGATCAGAACCCCATCGAACCGAAGTAAAACCCTCCTATATCTGCCGGAAAAGTGCGAGCGGGAGGCCTGT
>DNYO01000235.1:0-1258 GCA_003506795.1 Deltaproteobacteria bacterium | reverse complement strand
AGGCGGCTCATGAAGATATTCTGGCCCGGGCCTCTCACCATGATCCTCAGAAAGAAAGCCTCCATTCCCGACATAGTGACTGCCGGTCTCCCCACGGTAGGGATCCGGGTCCCCTCCCATCCCGTCGCCCTCTCGCTCATCAGGGCCCTTCAAAAACCCATCGCGGCTCCGAGCGCCAACGTCTTCGGCTACATGAGTCCCACACGGGTCCGTCATGTAGCGAAATCCTTCGCCGACCGCGTGCCTCTTGTCCTCGACGGCGGGGATTCGGCATACGGGATAGAATCGACGATAGTGTCATTCCGGCAACAGGGCGTGTTCATCCACCGCCACGGTGCCATAAGCATCGAGGAATTGTCGGAACACGTGAGGATCGTCGAGGACGAAAGGGCCCCCGGGACCTGCGAGACCCCCGGCGAGCTTCCCTTTCACTATGCCCCGATGAAACCGCTGCGGCTGGTCAACGGTCCTGCCGATGTCAGGCAGCAGGCGTCGTCCTACCTCGCCTTTCGCGATCCGCCGGGACCGGTAAAGTCGAAATACGTAAGGGTGCTTTCCCCTTCGGGCGACCTGAGGGAAGCAGCATCCAATTTCTTCTCTTTTCTTATCGAACTCGATCGGGATGACGTGGACATCATTTATGCGGAGAAGCTACCGGAGACAGGCATCGGCCGGGCGGTCATGGAACGCCTTAAAAAGGCTTCCCGCAGGCACTGTTTGCAACCCGTTGATAATTTGAATTATCCGTGATAATGTATGCCGGAAGCGATCCAACACAGACAAAATGAAAGCCGATCACGAAAGGCATTGATAAGATTGAAAAAAAACATTTGCACGGTCCTTAGGCAGAGGAGAGATTGTATGTGTATAATCAATAAGTTACAGACGCCTTTTTACAAGTTGTCAACAGCTTTTGCACAAAAATTGTGGAAAAGTTTTAAAAGTCCCGCATTTTCAAGGGCCTGTATAATACTTCTGTCGTGTTTTATTCTGGTTTCCTGTTCATACATGAAAAAGATAACGGGAAAACCGCAGCCGACCATGGAAAACGCCCTTATCTCAATGAACGAGGACGAGGTGCGCAAGAAACTTGGTGAACCGACAATGGTAAGTCTCACACCGGAAAATAAGATCCTCTGGACATACCGTCCCGACTGGAAGCTCATGCCTGATAATAAAGATACGGTTTACGTTGAATTTGAGAACGGTAAGGTATCAAAAATGATCAAGGCGGATAAATGACCATGCTATGCGAAAC
>DNYO01000129.1 GCA_003506795.1 Deltaproteobacteria bacterium | reverse complement strand
GTCGCCATGATCGTTATCATTCTTGCCGCCTCAATGCGGGCCGGTTACCGCTCTCTGGAGGGAGGCGAGAAGAAGGCTGAGTCGATGGAGCGGTTCAGGGTCTCCATGAGGCTTGTCGATTCCCAGTTGCAGTCCTGCCTTCCCCTGACCGTGAAGGAGGAGGATCTCAAAAGATCGGTATTCATAGGCGCAAGGGATTCGATGACCTTCGCATCCAACCGCTCTCTCTTCAGCGGCCGAAAGGGGTATGTCATCGCCTCGTACAGGATCGAGAGCGACGAGAAAGGTAAGCAGGTGCTCTATCTGAAGGAAAGCACCATCGGCATGGAAAACGAAAAAGAAACGAAGCTCCTCGACGGTTTCGACACCATCCGATTCGAGTACCTCCAGGCCGAGAAGACAAGGGGCCTGGGAGGGGGAGGCTGGTCGGACGAGCTGACAGACAGCACCGATCTCCCGCAGAAGGTAAAGCTCCATCTCGAGCAGGGCGCGAGAAAGCTTTCTGTCACCATACCCCTGCGTACTAGGAAACCGGCCCGTAAGGATTCTGAAGGGCAGGGGGCGACATGAGGGAAGAGAGGATCTTTCTCCACAAGGAAGGCGGCTTTGCCCTCATCATGGTGCTCTGGGTGATCATCATCCTTATGGTCATTGCCATGTCTTTTTCCCTTCTCGCGAAGACCGAAACCAGGGCGGCCCTTTTCTTTCGCGATTCCCTCGCGGAAAGCCTTCTCGCACAGGCGGGGCTGGAAAGAGCACTTATGGAGATATACTACCGGCGGACGAACTTGAACAAGACGATCATTCCCGATAGCGGCGAAGTCTCAAGGGTCGACGGCACCATAATTGAGGGCAATATCGGCGACGACAGGTATGTCGTGAGGATCTTCAATGAGGCGGGCAGGATCAACCTGAATACTCTGAACGACCGGAACAAGATCATTCTCGACAATCTTCTCGTCAATCTAGGCGTGCCGAAGGATACGGCGGACACCATCGTAGATTCAGCCCTCGACTGGATGGACAAGGATCCCCTCCATCGCCTGAACGGCGCAGAAGACGACTACTATCAATCCCTCCCCACTCCATACAAGACAAAGAACGCGCCCTTCGACACCGTGGAGGAACTTCTTCTCGTGAAAGGCGTGACGCCCGACATCCTCTTCGGAACGAAGGATCACAAGGGCCTCATTCAATTCGTTACCGTCTATGGAGATGCATCGAACATTAATGTCAATGTTGCACCGAAAGAGGTGATCATGGCGCTGCCCGGCGTATCGGAGGACGCGGCCGGGAGAATCATCGATCGAAGAAAGGACATGGAACTGAAGTCCCTCGATGACGTGCGAAATGCCATGGGCGGGCAATACAGCAACGCGTCTTCCTATATCGATATCGCTGAATCCGTCGGTTATACCATAGAATCGACGGGATTCAGAAGGGGCGCGAAGGATGGGCACAGCATTCGGGCAACGGTTTTCGTCAAGACGGACGGGGCGCACGAATATGTCTATTATAAGACCCCTGCGGAGATAACGAAATGAAGACCGGATCCCCTGGCCTGAGCTCTCTTGTCCTGAAAAGCCTCGCGTACCTTAAGGCCGCGAAGGCAAGGTTTGAACCCCTGTGTCTGAGAACGTGGGCAGTCCTTAATTGCAACCTCGTGGAAGGCATTATTCTGCCGGAGCGCTACCTGGCGATCTCAGTGGAACAGGGCGGCATGTCTGCCGTGTCGGGAGAGCGTTTTCTCAACCGTCGCCGGCTCAAAGGGTCCAAAAGGTATGTCTTCGAAGGGGGCGGATTCCCCGCTCCCGATGATCTCGCCGCCGCCGCATCCCTTGCGATGAAGGAACTGGGATACAGAGGTTCGCAGGTGCTGCTGGGTATTCCCAGGCAGTGGGTTGTCGTAAGGACCGCCGAGTTGCCTTCGACTGTAAAGGAGAGCATCAGGTCCGTTGTGGCCTACGAGCTCGATCGGATTACCCCTCTGACCGCAGTCGATGCCATGTACGATTTTATCATCAGCGCAGAGAGTGGCGGGAGGCTTTCAATGATCGTTGTAGCGGCCCGAAAAGAAACCGTAATGCCCTATGTTGCGGCATTGACCGAAAAGGGTCTGCGGCCCCGGCGAATATCGATCCCGTCGGTGGGCATGGCACGGCTGTGCAACTGTCTTGCCGGACTTAAGGCTACCGCTTTTCTTCATATCGGCATGCACGGATACGAAGGATGGTCGATTGAGAAGGGAAGCCTGACGGGGAATTTTTTCGGGTCACCGGGCGAATGCGGCGACGGAGAAGATCAAGAGGGGCGGTACGACGAGGTGCGTACTGTTCTTGGCGAGAGTAGCGGTAAGGACGGATCACCGTTTGTATGTCTTTTTGCGGAAAACGGCGTCAGGGCAGCCGATGTACTGCCGGATATTCCCTGCAAGGAAGTCCAGGGTACCGAGATGGCATCTCTTTTCAGAACGAAGGAAGAGAGCATTTCCTTTGCCCCCGTATCAATGCTCTACGAGGAGTTGTCGCCTGGCGTGAGAAGCCTGGACCTTGCAGACAGTGACACCGGAGGGAAGAGGAAGACCCCCTTGATGGCCACGCTGGTACTCGCCGTGCTTCTTGTCGCGATGGCGGTTCCCTATGTGGTGGTGCCCATTGCGGTCGAGAAGCGAAAGATCGATGCCATCGAAGGGCAGATAAAGGCCCGCAGGAAGGATGTGATGGATGTGGAACGGCTGAAAAAGGAGACGGAAGCCTTGCAGGGCGAGATGGATGAGATAGAAGATTTCAAGAAAAAGAGGCCCATGTCGCTCAATGTCCTCAAGGGGTTGACCTCACTCCTTCCAAAGACGGCGTGGCTTACGAGAACAAGGATCACGGAGACCACAGTGGAGATCGAGGGCTATGCCGCCTCGGCGACAGGACTGCTCTCCCTGCTGGAGGAGTCCGACCTTTTCAGAAAGGTCGAATTCGCCTCGCCGACGATAAAGGACCAGCGGGTCAATTCGGAGCGCTTTGTTATCCGCATGGAACTGGAAGGTTTTAAAAAGCAGGAGAAGAAGGAAGGGGTGGTAAAGAAAGATGAAGCAGAGAAGTAGACTTCTCGTATATGCGGTCCCTGTGATTGTTGTCCTTGCCGGTCTGGCTGTCTACCAGTATGGTTTTGTGAACGCTCGAAGGGAAATGGCCTCTCTCAGGGAAACAGGCGCCGCACGGGAAAGGGCCCTTGCGAAGTGTGCGGAGATGATCGCTGAAAAGCCGGAACTCGAAAAGAGACTTGGTGCCTTGAAAGAGAAGAGAAAAACCTCTGCGTCAAAGATCATTGAGGCACAGACGCTGACGCTGTGTGCGGCGGTGCTCCAGGAGACGGTCAAAAGTATAATAACGGGACGGGGAGGCTCCATTACCAGTGAGCGCGTCGAAAAGGCTGAGGAATTAGGCAAACTCCGGGTGGTGACTATCACTGTCGACGCGGCGTTGCCTGACACAAGAGCCTTAAGTGATATCCTTTTCGGTATCGAAACCCATGAACCCTATATCGTTGTGCGGGAAATGGACACGCGGGTGCGCAATTTCCGCGAACCCGGGGAACTCATGGTAAAACTGCGCCTCTCTTCGTTAGGAGGAGGAAAATGACATGATGAAGGTATTACGGTCAGTCTCGCGCAGCGTGACCCTCCTGAACATCCTGTTGTTGGCCGCATTGGTTCTGGCGTGTATTGGTATCATCTTTCCGGCGATGCACACGAACTACCGTCTCAAGCTTCCCCGGATCGTTTCGAAAGAAGGGGTACCTCAGGAGAAACCCGTCCAGGAGACCGCGGCGCCCCTTCCCACCGACTATGCCGTTATCAGCGAGACAAACCTCTTCCATCCTCAAAGGGTGATACCTATCGACACAAAGAAGGAGCTGCCGAAACCGGAGCTTTTCCTTTGCGGCATAATTCGTTATGGGAGCGAGCTTGTCGCCTTCGTCGAAGATAAAAAGAATCCGACAACATCTCCCGGCCGTGGAAAAAGACAGACCGTGTTGAGAAAGGGGACTGTTTACGCAGGTTACTCAGTGACGGGGATAAACGAGGACAGTATCGTTCTCACCAGGGGCGAACAGAGCGTGTCGGTGTACCTCATGGATTCCGGGAAGCGCGGCGGCAAGAACGCTCCATCCGTTGCGCCTGATACGACCAGGCCCTCCACCCCTCAAGCGCCCCCTGCACCCGTTCCTTCACGACCTTCTTCGGCAAAAAGGGAACCAACAGGTCAACCGCAGTCAGAGGGCGCCAAAACCAGCCGGCCTACCACTCCAGGGCCCCCTCATCACAGG
>DNYO01000073.1 GCA_003506795.1 Deltaproteobacteria bacterium | reverse complement strand
GAGAGTCTCTTTAAAGACAAACCCGCCGAAATAGGCGGGATGGTTGACGGCGACGTAGCGGGTTATCGTATCATTTTGGGTCCCGATAGAGCCGGTTATAAGAAGAGTCCTTGGCGTTGTGTACTCAAACCCGACGATGCCCGGGTCCGGGCCCGGTTGCTGTGTCAGACGGTTGTGCAGCCGTACGTAGCCGGTAACGGGTTCCATGACAAGTCGAATCCCTTCCCCGCCGCTGCCCGGGGTTATATCGAGCTGGATACAGTTGTTGTTGAAGGTGAAGGCATCCCTCCGGGCCGAAAAACAGTTTGTGGCATCGCCTATTTCCCAGCCCGCGGGATAGGGCTGCCCCGTGAAGGCGGAATTGTCGATGATGAGATTGCCGCGAATCTCTCTCACTCCCATTTCCTTCAACCTGGTTGTCCATTGCCGGAAGACATGGAGGGGATCACCCCCGTTGAAATAACCCGATATCGTGGGATCACCCGATCCCTCTATGATGAGGTCGCCGTGAAGTATCCCGGAGCGCAGGGAGCCGCCGGTAAGGAGCCGTGTTTCATAGCGATATTCCGGCGTGAGGGCGATAAGGGCGGCGGCCGAAGTGAAGAGCTTCATGTTGGATGCGGGTACGAAGCGTTTGCTGCCGTTAAGTTCGAAAAGCCTCTGTCCCGTGGTCACCGAATCGATCACGACTCCCAGGTGAGCGGAGTCCAGCACAGGATCGCGAAGGATGCTCTCTATGTCGCGGGCAAGGGCCTGAGCAGGGTCGGTGTCCGACCGGGCAGATTGGGCGCAGCAAAGGACGGCCAGAATAAGAACACAGAGGTATACTAAAAGCCGTCCTGCGCGGGGGACACGTAAGGTTTTCCGTATATGATCGGGATATTTCAGGGCCATTACGATATGACAACCTCGCCGTTTTAGTAATTGGAGAGCAGACAACGGTCGTTCTGGCAGGTTCGCGTCCTGATACGTCCGGGAAAGCGTTTTTCGAGGTTGTCGATCCTCTTTAATTTTGTTACGAAGAGGACCTTCTTCTCGGAACCGATGAGCCGGAAAAACTCCTCTTCCTCCATGAATATCTTTTTGGCGTCGTCATATTTCGATCCCATGGCAAGCTCTCCCTTGTAGGAGGCAATCGTAACCGGCCTTCCCAGGTAAAAGGGAAGTGTCAGATCGAGCGCCGAATAGTTGACTATGATATCCGGCGGGGGATCCGCCTCACGCGCCGCCGCCGCCAGTTTCTTGACCGTGTTGACCCTGTCGATCACGCCTGACTGGGCCATGATGGCGATGACGGTGGAAAGGGAGAAGAGAAAAAGGATTACGAAAAGGGGGCCGGGGAGTCTGAACCTTCTGAAAAAGAGAAGCACAAGGCAGACCGACGCCGTGAAGGATATCCACAATGAAAAGTGTCTGAGGTCCCCTGTTATCCCGGGAGCGTCCATGGAGACGTCCGCAATATAGGCCATGAAGGAAGGGCTGAAATAGACGAGACAGGAAAAAGCCAGGATTGCCATAAAGAGGCCGCAGGCGATGATTTCCCAGGGTTTTCTGAACGGGGATCCGGCCCTGTCATGGAAAAGCCCCCCTACCACCACGGAAACGGTCGGGAAAAGAGGAAGAATATAGGGGGGAAGCTTCGATCCGGAGAGGCTGAAGAAGGCAAAAACAATGGCCGACCACAAGAGGAACAGGCGGCAATCAGGTCTTTTCCAGGCTGAAAGTACGGCCCGCGGGATGAAGAACGACCAGGGAAGCATCCCTGCCAGGAGGACGGGTATGAAATAATAGACAGGTCCGCCGCGCTTATGCTTTGTGGAGATGAAACGGAGGAAATGCTGGTCGACGAAGAAGAAATCAAAGAACTCCTTTTCTCTCAGCGAGATGATAACGAACCAGGGAGCCGCTATCAGAAGGTACAGAAGAAGGCCGCGGACCGGCTTCATCTGCTTTGCAAAGGAGATGTTGCGTTCCGTAAGCAAAAAGACAAAGATCGTGGCGCATAGCAGGACGGGTGCGACAGGGCCCTTCGTCAGCGTCGCCAGCGCCATGGCCGCGTAGAAGCCATAGAGGAATGCGCTTTTCCGCTCCCGGTAGTACCCGTAAAAGCACAGGAGGGACAGGAACAGCCAGAAGGTGAGGATCATGTCCGTCGTGACTATTCGCGCCATGGCAAAAAAACCCATGGACGACAACAGAACGAGGGAAGCCAGGAAAGCGGCTCCTTCGTCTACCCATCGCCGTAGGAAAAAGAAGAGGCTGAAGACGCAAAGGGCGGCGGCGAGGGCGTTGGGAAACCTGAACGACCACTCGCTTATCCCGAACAGCTTATACGAAGCGGCGACGGACCAGTAGAGAAAGGGAGGTTTTTCAAAATAGCGGACGTCATTGAGGCGCGGAACGGTGAAATCACCGCTTTGTACCATCTCCCGCGGTATTTCGGCGTACCTGCCTTCATCAGGTTCCTTGAGGGAGTAATCGCCGAGGCCATAAAAGACAAAGGCGTAGGAGAGAACGAGAAGGATTAT
>DNYO01000252.1 GCA_003506795.1 Deltaproteobacteria bacterium | reverse complement strand
CATCCTGGAGCAGATCATCGCCTACAGCGGAAAGCATATTTCCGAAAGCGATGTCATCAGCATCATCGGTGTGGTCGAAAAAAATGTCATATATCGCATCATAAAATCGCTCCTGGACAGGAACCTTACCGAAGGGTTTTCGGCCATCGAAGCCACTCTCAGTGAGGGATACGACGTAACGCAGGTCTACCGGGGGCTGGTGTCATATTTGAGGAACATGATGGTCATCAAAGCTTGTGGAGGCCTGCCCGATTTCATATCCATAGGCGAGGACGAATATACGGCAATAGAAGGGCTTCTCAAGGACCTCGAGTATTATGAGGTCCAGAATATGCTCTATTACATGCTGCGCAGCGAGGACCTCATGCGGGGGCTTTTCCCGAGGATCGCTCTCGAGACTCTCTACATCAATCTGTATAATCTGTCGCAGTTAAGGGACGTGGAGAAGGTTCTCGGAGAGCTGGAGAGGAAGAACCCTCCCGAGCCCGTGCAGGAGGTTGCCGGACGACGGGTTCAGGAGGTTGCCGGACGACGGGTTCAGGAGGCAAGTCCGGTGGTGCGGCCGCGGGTTGTCTCTCCACCTGATGCCGGGCCCAAAGAGACCGCTCCACAGACCACGGACCGGGGGATGGATGACCCCCGCCGGCCGGAGGATGTGCATGGCTTCGTGGAATATCTCAAGAAAAAGAAGCCTTTTCTCGGGAGCATGTTCGATTCCAGCGAATGCAGTGTAGAAGGGGACAGCTTCATCGTCCTTATCGACAAGAAATACGGTAATTTTATAAAAAGCGAATTTGAAGAGATCGGGAAGCTGACGAATGAATTCTTCGGCAAGGTCATGAAAGTCGAATTCAGGGATGCACTCGACAGAAAAAAGAACATCCTTGAGGATTATCTCAAGGAGGCCGAGTCTCTCTTCAATCTATAAGAGGAGGCAATATGTCCAAGGGGTTCAACCAGATATTGCAGCAGGCGAAAAAAATGCAGGACCGCATGATGAAGCTCCAGGAAGAGATGGGCGATAAAACAGTGGAGGCGCAGTCGGGTGGAGGCATGGTAAGCTGTGTCGTCAACGGCAGGCAGGAAGTGCTCTCTCTCAAGATCTCCCCCGAGGTGCTGGAAGAAAAGGACAATGAACTCCTCGAAGACCTCATAGTCGCCGCTGTGAATGAAGGACTGAACCGTTCCCGGGAAATGGTCCAGGAAGAGATGTCCAAGATAACGGGCGGTATGCAGATGCCTTTCGGGATGTGACCTAAAGTGTTCTATCCCGAACCGATCGAACGGCTTATTGATAACTTGACCAGGCTTCCCGGTATCGGCCGGAAGACGGCGACCCGTCTAGCTTTTTTTCTCCTCAACGCCAAAGAGGGATACATCACGGAGTTGTCGAGAAGCCTTGTCGACATCAAGGAAAAGATCCGGCTCTGCAGCGTCTGCTTCAACATCACCGATACCGATCCCTGTGTCATCTGCAGGGACGAGAGACGGGACAAAACATCCGTATGTGTCGTCGAGGAGTCTTCGCATATGATGGTGATAGAATCGTCGAACCCCGGCCATTTTCGTTACCATATCCTTCACGGCGTCATAAACCCCATCGAAGGGGTCGGCCCCGACGACATACGAATCAACGAGCTTCGCGACCGCGTGGTCCGCGAAGGCATTACCGAGGTGATCGTTGCCACGAACCTCAACATCGAAGGCAACACCACCGCCCACTACATTGGAGAAATCCTCAAACCCTACGATGTAAGAATCACCAGAATTGCATCCGGCATCCCCGTAGGCGGTGATATCGTCTACATAGACCCCCTGACCATCAAGAGTTCGCTGGAAAATAGAAAGAAACTATAGAGGCGGGTAATGGGTTATAGGTAATGGGTCATAGGTACAACCTGCCTGCTTTTGCCTTTCCCCATAACCAATAACCCATTACCCATTACCCATTACCTCTCTTCTCTTGAAATACGGCTGATTTTGTTGTTAACTATTTCGCTGCAGATATTGACAGGAGGATTTTAAGATGAAGAGCGCGAATACCCCTACAGAACACAAAACCCTTCTCCAGTGGGTCGATGACATGGCGCGCATGTGCAAACCTGACAGCGTTTACTGGTGTGACGGTTCCAAGGAAGAGTATGACAGCCTCATGGCAGGTATGGTGGTGAGCGGTTCCGCCATACCGCTAAAGAAGCGCCCCAACAGTTTTCTTTTTCGTTCACAGCCGTCCGACGTGGCGCGCGTGGAGGACCGCACGTATATAAGCACACGCGAGCGGGACCAGGCAGGCCCTACCAACAATTGGGTCGAGACGGACGAACTCAAGGGCATCATGCGCGGGTTCTATGACGGATGCATGAAAGGGAGGACCTTGTATGTGATCCCCTTTTCCATGGGTCCCATCGGCTCGCCCATAGCAAAGATCGGCATCGAAATCACGGACAGCCCGTACGTGGTGTGCAACATGCACATCATGACACGGGTAGGGACGAAAGTGCTTGAACAGCTCGGAACAGACGGGGAGTTCATCCCCTGTCTTCATTCTGTCGGCGCACCCCTCGAAAAGGGAGAGAAAGATGTGCCCTGGCCCTGTGCGCCCATGGACAAGAAATATATCAGCCATTTTCCCGATGAGAACCTTATATGGTCTTACGGTTCGGGATACGGCGGGAACGCTCTGCTCGGCAAGAAGTGCCTTGCGCTCCGCATTGCCTCCGCCATGGCACGGCGTGAAGGCTGGATGGCGGAGCACATGCTTATACTCAGGCTCACGAGCCCCGAGGGCAGGCAATACCACATAGCGGCCGCTTTTCCATCGGCTTCCGGCAAGACCAATCTTGCCATGATAGAGCCCACGATAGAGGGTTGGAAAGCAGAGTGCA
>DNYO01000234.1 GCA_003506795.1 Deltaproteobacteria bacterium | reverse complement strand
CCGATATACTGGTCAACCGGCATCCAGTAATCGACACGTTTCCTGTCAAGCGGGCCTTCATCGTAATCCGCACAGGTGTATCGCAGGAAATACCATGAGGACTCGACAAATGTGTCCATCGTGTCGGTTTCACGCCGCGCCTTTTTCTTGCAGATGGGACATTCCACCTCGTAGAATGCGGGATGGTCCGCAAGCGGTGAGCGGCCCACGACCTTGATCTCGAGGTCGACGGGAAGCGTGACCGGCAGATCCTTCTCGGGTACCGGTACGGTCCCGCAATCCTCGCAATAGATGATCGGGATGGGGTTGCCCCAGTACCGTTGCCGCGAGATGCCCCAATCCTTCAGCCGGTAATTGACGGTCCTGGTTCCGAGCCCCGTCTCCTCCAGGTAGTCTATGATGGACCCGATTGCCTCGCGGTTGTTCATACCATTAAACCTGGCCGAATTGACAAGAACACCCTCGTCGACATAGGCGCAATCCATAGACTGCGGATCGAGCAGTCTGTCCTTCGGGGTGATGGTAACAATTATCGGCAGATCACACTCCTTTGCGAATTCATAGTCTCTCTGGTCGTGCGCGGGAACGGCCATGATGGCCCCGGTNNCCGCGGGAAAGCTCCAGGGTCAGCGGGTGTTCCGGCGCAAGGACCATGAAGGTCACGCCATAGAGGGTATCGGGCCGGGTTGTAAAGATGGTGAAACGCCGGCCGTCCTCAAGAGTGAAATGGACTTCCACCCCGTAGCTTTTGCCTATCCAGTTCTTCTGCATGCTCGTGACCTTCTCGGGCCAACCGGGCAGCTTGTCGCAATATTCGTAGAGTTCATCGGCATACCTGGTAATCGCGAAGAACCATTGCGTCAATTCCTTCTGGATGACTTCCTCACCGCAGCGCCAGCAGCTGCCGCCCTCAACCTGCTCGTTCGCAAGAACGGTCTGACATTTCGGGCAGAAATTGACCGGTGAACTCTTCCGGTAAACCAGTCCCTTTTCATACATCTTGAGAAACATCCATTGTTCCCACCGGTAATAATCAACGTCGCACGTGGCAATCTCGCGCCTCCAGTCGTAGCCGAATCCGAGGCGCTTCAATTGCTGCCGCATATAATCGATATTTTCATGGGTCCACGCCGCCGGCTGTATGCCTCTTTCAATGGCCGCGTTTTCCGCGGGCATGCCGAAAGCATCCCACCCCATGGGGTGAAGGACATTGAGGCCCTGCATTCTCTTGTACCGCGCTATGACATCACCGATGGAATAGTTCCTTACGTGTCCCATATGGATCTTTCCCGAGGGATAGGGAAACATCTCAAGGAGGTAGTATTTTTGCTTCGCTGGGTCTTCGTCTACGCGGAACGCCTCTCGCTCTTCCCAGAATTTTTGCCATTTCTCTTCGATCGCATGCGGTTCATAGGGGTTCATCATCATTCTCCAGACGTAGTAAATCGGGCTTGAATCCGTTTATTTCTCAAGCATTGCCCTGATACGCAGCCTCAGGGCGTTAAGGCGTATGAAACCGCCGGCGTCCTTCTGGTCGTAGACGGTGTCGGTATCGAAGGTCGCGAAATCCTTCATGTAGAGAGAATTCTCCGATTTGCGCCCCACGACGATGCAGTTGCCCTTATAGAGTTTCAACCGCGCGGTGCCGTTGACCACGGACTGGATCTCGTCCGTCATGGCCATGATCGCCTTCATCTCCGGGGAAAACCAGAACCCGTAATAGATGAGCTCGGCGACTTTGGGGATGAGACCGTCGCGAATATGCATCACTTCCCTGTCAAGGGTCAACGTCTCGACGGCGCGGTGCGCCGCATGGAGGATAGTACATCCCGGCGTCTCGTACACACCGCGTGATTTCATTCCCACAAAACGGTTCTCCACGATATCGACCCGCCCGATGCCGTTTGCCCCGCCGGTCTTGTTCAGGTAGTCGACGATCTGGAAGGCGGACATCTTCTCGCCGTCTATCGCCACGGGAACGCCCTTCTCAAAGGTAATCTCCACGTATGTCGGCGTGTCGGGGGCCTTTTCGGGAGAAACGGTGGTCTTGAACATGTCTTCGATCGGCTCCGACCAGGGGTCTTCCAGAATGCCGCCCTCATAGCTGATATGCATGAGGTTCCGGTCCATGCTGTAGGGTTTCTTCTTCGTCACCGGGACTTCTATGTCGTGCTTTTTTGCATAGTCGATGAGGTCGTCCCGTGACGTAAATTCCCATTCCCGCCAGGGCGCTATTATCGTGACGTTCGGCTCCATGGCATAGAAGGTGAGTTCGAAACGGACCTGGTCGTTGCCCTTGCCTGTCGATCCATGGCAGACTGCATCGGCCTTTTCCTCCCTCAATATCTCAATCTGTCTTTTCGCGATGAGCGGCCGTGCGATGGACGTGCCCATGAGGTAGTTGCCTTCGTAAATGGCATTCGACTTTATGGCAAAAAATATGAAATCCCGGGCGAATTCTTCCCGAAGGTCTTCTATATAAACCTTTGACGCACCGGTCTTCAGGGCCTTTTCCTCCAAACCGACAAGTTCCTCTTCCTGACCGACGTCTGCAGCGTAGGCGATTACCTCGCAATCATACACGTCTTTGAGCCATTTCACGATAATCGATGTGTCGAGCCCTCCCGAATACGCAAGGACCACTTTCTTAACCTTTTTCATCCTGACCTCCATTTTATTCGACGGAAGCTCTGGACGGCTTCCCGAGAAGCCACTCGAGCAGCGCTTTCTGCGCGTGCAGCCTGTTCTCTGCCTGAGTAAATATGACCTCACTGAAGCGTTCAAAAACTTCGTCCGTTATTTCCTGACCGCGATAGGCCGGCAGGCAGTGCATGACGATGGCGTCACGGCGCGCATGCCCCAGCAGTTTATCGTCTATTTTGTATCCCCTGAATGCCTTCTTCCTCGCCGTCTTTTCACTTTCCTGACCCATGCTGACCCACACGTCGGTGTATATGACGTCGGCGTCACGCACGGCCTCCGACGGGTCGTCTGTGATTGTGAAATCGCTGTTTCGGGAAGCCCGTTCCGTCAGTTCCCGATCGGGCAGATAGCCCTTCGGCGTGGCGATGGAGAAGGGCATCCCCATCAGTATCGCCGCCTCAAGCCATGAATTCGCAACGTTGTTGCCGTCTCCGATATAGGCCACTTTTACATTCGTGAGACTTCCCTTGTATTCCTGTATTGTCAGCATGTCGGAAAGGATCTGGCAGGGGTGGCAATGGTCGGAAAGCCCGTTGATTACGGGGATAGCGGCCCATTTCGCGAGGTCCTCCACGATGTTCTGCGAATAGGTCCGGATCATGACACCGTTTACGTAACGGCTGAGGACACGGGCCGTATCCTGTATGGGCTCTCCGCGGCCGATCTGCGTTTCCGAGGGACTCAAAAAGATCGCATGGCCGCCCAGTTCATGCATACCCGCCTCAAACGAAAGGCGGGTCCTCGTCGAGGCCTTTTCGAAGATCATGGCAAGGCTTTTGCCCGCCAGGGGCTGCCAGGGTTTGCCTTTTTTCCGCAGCCCCTTGATGTGTCTTGCCCTTTTCAGGAGAAGATCGCATTCCTTCTTCGTGATGTCCAGTAGTTTGGTAAAGTCCCTTTTCACCCGATTTTCCTTTCAAATATCCTCTTTGCCGTCTCCAGAAATATATCTATTTCCTCTTTCTTGATGATGAGCGGAGGGACAAGGCGGAGGGTCGTTCCTTTGGTGCAGTTGAGTATTATGCCTTCCTGGAGAAACTCCTTCGCTATCGCGTCGGCATCTATGGAAAGTTCGATGCCCCAGATAAGACCCATTCCCCTTACCTCGACCACAAAGGGAAAGTCCTTCTGGATCTCGAGAAGGCAGCTGTGCAGGTATTTGCCTGCTTCGGCACACTTCTTTATCACGTCGTCATCTATCAGGGTGTTAAGCGTTGCAATTACGGCCGACGAGGCGAGAGGATTGCCTCCGAACGTGGATGCATGGGTTCCCGGTACAAAGGCGGACATCACGTCATCCGTCGCCACCATCGCCCCAACGGGAAAGCCGTTGCCCAGCGCTTTGGCAAGGCTCATAATGTCCGGCGTGATCCCGAAATGCTCATAGGCGAAGAAAGCCCCTGTCCTGCCGATACCGGTCTGCACCTCATCCAGGACAAGGAGGATGTCCTTCGCCTTCGTGAGTTCCCTGAGTTCAGTCACATAGTTCTTGTCCGCCACATAAACGCCGCCCTCGGCCTGGATGAGTTCGAGCATGACGGCGCATGTTTTGTCGGTAATCGCGTCCCTGACCGCGTTGATATCATTGAACGGGACATGGACAAACCCCTCCGTAAGCGGCTCGAAACCCACGCCGAATTTTTTCTGCCCCGTTGCCGCAAGGGTATTGACGGTCCGGCCATGGAAGGAATTCTCCATGGTGATGATATCGTGGCGCCCTTCTCCGTACTTGTTCCATGAATATCTCCGGGCGAGCTTGATGGCAGCCTCGTTGGCCTCCGCCCCGCTGTTGCAGAAAAAGACCTTGTCGCCGAAGGAATGTTCCACGAGCATTTGCGCCGCTTTTATCTGCGGCTCCATGTAGAAAAGATTGGAAACATGAAAGAGCTTCTTTGCCTGGGCGCTGAGTCCCTCAACGACGTTCTCATGGGCGTGCCCCAGGTTGCATACGGCGATGCCGGCCAGAAGGTCGAGATACCGTCTTCCATTTACGTCCCACAACCAGCATCCTTCCCCTTTGGTGATGACTATGGGAAAACGTGTATACGTATTTGCAATGTACTGTGTTGCTTTCTTGATCAATTCTTCCTGCATTCTTCTAGTCTCCTGTGATCTCTGTGCCTATTCCGGAATCGGTGAAAACTTCGAGCAGGATGGCATGGGGGACCCTGCCGTCAACGACATGCGCCTCCCGGACGCCCCCTTTGAGGGCACCGGTGCAGCAGGTCACCTTGGGGATCATCCCACCCGTTACCACCTTGTCATCTATGAGCTTTTCTATCTCGGATCGTTTCAAGACGGAAATAAGCCTTCCGTCCTGTCCCATCACCCCCTCGACATCGGTGAGGAGTATGAATTTCTCCGCAGAGAGGGCCGCGGCAATACTCCCCGCAGCCGTGTCGGCGTTGATATTGTATGACTTGCCATCCACTCCGTCGGCTATCGGTGCTATTACGGGGATATAACCATGTTTGCTGATGTCTTTGATGATCGCAGTGTCTACAGAGGTTATTTCGCCCACGAGTCCGATGTCGTCGCGATCCACCCGCTTTGCGACGAGAAGCCTCCCGTCCTTGCCCGAAAGGCCGATCGCCCTGCCCCCCATATCGTTGATATTTTTCACGATCTCTTTGTTGACGAGGCCCGACAGCACCATCTCGGCCACCTGCAGGGTCTTCTCATCGGTGACCCGAAGACCGTCGACAAAACGTGTCGGTATCTGAAGGTCCTTGAGAAGTTTGCCGATCATGGGACCGCCGCCGTGAACGATAACGGGGTTGATCCCGACATACTTGAGGAGCGCCACGTCCTTGGCGAATTCCTTCTTTAACGATTCTTCCTCCATTGCCGCGCCGCCGTATTTTATGACGAAGACGGATCCGGCAAATTTACTGATATAAGGAAGTGCTTCCAGCAGCGTCTGTATCTTTTCGCTCATGTCATATACCCCGGTATCGTTACAGAATGTACCTGCTCAGGTCCTCTTTGTCCAGAAACTCTCCCAGCTTCTCAAGGACATAGGATTTCGAAACATCAACCCTCTGGCCTTTCAGGTCGGGTGCCGTGAAAGAGATATCGTCAAGGAGTTTCTCCATCACCGTGTACAACCTGCGCGCACCTATGTTTTCCGTCATCTCGTTGATCCGCTGGGCGATATCGGTGATTTCCCGGATCGCCTCGTCGTCGAATACGAGCTCCACGTCCTCCGTTTTGAGAAGCGCCCTGTACTGCTTTATGAGTGCGTTTTCGGGCTCCGTAATAATCCGGTAGAAGTCATCCCGATTGAGAGCATCGAGTTCCACCCGGATGGGGAACCGTCCCTGCAATTCCGGGATAAGATCGGCCGGCTTGGACATGTGGAAGGCACCGGCGGCGATGAACAGTATATGGTCTGTCCTCACCATTCCGTATTTCGTTGTGACCGTGGTCCCTTCAACGATGGGCAGGATGTCCCTCTGGACACCTTCGCGTGACACATCGGGTCCGTGCCCGTGGTCGCGGCTTGCGATCTTGTCGATCTCGTCGAGAAAGATGATCCCCGATTGCTCCACGCGATCAACGGCATCGGCAGTGACCCGATCCATATCAATAAGCTTTCTCGATTCTTCCTGGATAAGGTGCTCGTATGCCTCGCCCACCTTCATTTTTCTTCGTTTCGTCTTCTGCGGCAGCATGTTGCCGAACACGTCCCGAAGCTGCATGTCCATCTCTTCCATCCCCTGCGCAGAGAATATCTCTATGAGGGGCAGCGCCCTGTCCGGGACCTCGAGTTCCACGAGTCGGTCCTTGAGGGTACCCGCCCTGAAGCGCATGCGCATCTTCTCCCGCGACTGGTCGCCGTTTTCTTCCTCCTCCCCGGCCGCACTGCTGCGTCTCTTCGGGATGAGCAGATCGAGGATCCTCTCCTCCGCCATTATTGCGGCCTTTTCCTTGACGCGCTCCTGCTCTTCCTTCTTCAGCATATTGACGGAGAGCTCCGTGAGGTCCCTGATCATCGATTCCACGTCCCTGCCGACATATCCTACTTCGGTAAATTTCGTCGCCTCTATCTTCAGGAAAGGGACATTGGCCAGCTTCGCGAGCCTGCGGGCGATTTCCGTTTTACCCACCCCCGTGGGGCCGATCATGATGATGTTCTTGGGAGCCACTTCGTCGCGCAGGTCGGAGGGTATCATCTGGCGCCGCCACCTGTTGCGAAGAGCCACCGAAACGGCCTTTTTCGCCTTGCTCTGACCGATAATGAACCGGTCCAGTTCTTCCATGATCTCTTTCGGTGTTAATTGTTTCATCAAAGTTCCTCGATGTTTACCCTGTTATTCGTGTAAATGCATATGTCCGAAGCGATGGCCATTGCTTCTTTGACGATCTCCGCCGCGGAAAGCGATCCATGTTTGACCAGCGCCTTTGCCGCCGCCTGGGCGTACGGGCCGCCCGAACCGATGGCCGCGATGCCGTCGTCGGGCTCGACTACGTCGCCATTACCGGAGAGAATGAGCGTATGGTCCCGGTCGGCAACGATAAGCAAGGCCTCGAGCCTCCTGAGCAGCCTGTCCGTC
>DNYO01000159.1 GCA_003506795.1 Deltaproteobacteria bacterium | reverse complement strand
GAAGTTCCGGGTTCCCGTGGCGGCTGCGATCAACCGATTCGAGACCTTCAAGGTAGTAGAGGTCAAGGTGTACTGACGAGCAATGGAGAAGAACCTTGGAGCTTCAAATGCTTGAAGGATAATGTTCCTAAGTAAGTTATCGACCTATCTGAAAACCACGCCAGGCCGCCATTAGGCGGCCCCTCAGAGTGGGTTTCCAACTTCTTCCGCAGTAACCCGACGAAAGATCAAAACGCTGATTGCAGCATGTTCGGAAAACCAAGGGATCATATTTTTCCAAGAATCTCTGGGCAGAGTTCTGGTCCATCAGAAAGTTTTCTTTACATAACCGTTCGTCAATTTCTATCCAGGTGACAGGTATCGAGACAATGCCATTGGGCGCACGATTAATGATTACCCATTCGCCCTCCTCGACTGAATGTTTTTGATGGCCTTTACGTGAGGCAACTAAGTTGCTGCAATAGAAAACGTCCTCGGCGGGAACGTCCATTCGAAGGGTGACGGGGAAATGTCGATATCCTCCATCGTCGCCAAAACTATTAAGAGTATCCATCTCAAAGGATACTTTGTCTCTACCAGTTAGTTCTGCGGCCCGCTTAAGGGTGAACAACAGGCTGGAATATAGCTGCCTCTCTGGATTTTGCCAGGATGCAACATCATGAACGCGCCGCGTGATGGTTACACTTTTTACCCCAACGTTTGAGAGCTGCCTCTGTGTGTGTTCGTAGAGACGACTCACTTCTGAGCAGATTGTGGAGATTCGACCAGGGGTAAGTTGCTGAATTATCCTGGTTAATCTTTCGTTTATTTGGCTGGATGGAGACATCCAATCCGATAGGATTCTGTCCTCGCAGAATGGTAAGCGGTAAAGCCCAAGTGCCTGTTTGGCGAAGAACACCAAAAGGGCGTAGCCAAGTCCCTTGGAGTGTGTGAAACCATCTACGTCCTTTGTTTCCAGCCCGTCACCATATGTGATGCAGGAATAGAGAAGATCATCCTCGATTGAAAAGCGCTGATGTGCCAGCCGTTCTTCGTGCGCCCGATGGTCTTCCCCGTCTCTCATGTACAGCGAAAACAATTTGGATTGTCGCGTTGTGGGACGGGCGACACTTTCTTCTGGGCTCATTGAAGGTGCCCAACATTACAGTCTCCTTGCGGCTCTCTGGCTAAAGCAGGGAGAGTGACACGTTTACTGAGTCCACCAACAACTCAGGGCGTACTGGCCGCTTTCCCCGTGTGCGCCCTTCTTCAGCCTCAACCAAACGGACAAGCCCGTACTGCTCTAGTTTTTTCAGCGTCCTGGAAAGGTTCGAGGCCTTCCGGTGGGTCAACTTCTCAAGTTCGGCAATGGACTGAGGATGCTGTTCGGCGATGACTTTCAGCAGTTGCCGGTTTTCTTCCGTAAAGAGGTTGGCTGCGGCCTTGAGCGATGTGAACCACAACTTGGGGCCACTGGGGTCAGGCTTGATGCGGCCTGCCGCAACGTCCAGTGTCCACTGCTTCATTTCCTCGTAGGAGGCGATTCCGATATTCAGCTTATTCATCGAGGTGCTCCTTGACGATGCGGTCAACTTCTTTCCAGAAATCCGCCAGAAGTTGATTGGGGGTTTCAAACTCATAGGCCCGGCCAGGGTCGTCACTATGCCGGTGCCAGTGATCGAGTTCTTTTCGCTTGGCGACAGCATGGGCATTGTCAAATCCAAGCAGGCGTTTGCCAATGCGGTTGTGCAGCGTAATGGAGTAGTCCACGCCGTGGGGAATGGTCGGTGATTGGGGCACCTGGTGCACTACGAATTTAACCCACAGCCCTAAGTGGTCATCAATGACGAGGGTCATCCCATCAAGGCTTAGGAGGTACTCCCAGCCATCATCATTAGGCATAAACATATCTCCCGGTTGATAGTATAGTCCTATCCGAGCTTCCGCGCCAAATCTTCGGCACGGGGGTGGTAATACCGTTTCAGCATCCTCAGGTCTTTGTGCCCCGTGACTGCCGCCAACTCAATGACGTTGGGCAGCTTCTCGGCAAGGCGGCTTGTGGCCTCATGGCGCAGGTCGTGGAAATGCAAATCCTTCAGTCCGGCAGCTATGCAAGCCCGCGAAAACGCCTTCTTAACCGCGTCTTCGGTCGTTGGGAATACTCGTCCATCAATCGACCTGGGAAGAGCCTCTAAAACGGCGACAGCACGGCTAGAGAGAGGAACGGATCGGGCTTCCCCGTTCTTGCTCTCCAGAATTCGGGCAACCTGTCTTTTCGTGTCCACCTCCTCCCAGCGCAAGGCCAACAGTTCTCCACGCCTCATGGCCGTTTCCATGGCCAGCAAGACGAGGGGTTTAATCCAGGGATTCCGGGTGCCGGGGCCCAGCGTTCCATCTTCACGCCTGGCGCCTTCGAGGGCGGCTAATAGCGCTGTTTCCTCACCATCTTCAAGTCGGCGCTCACGGGCTTTTTCGTTCTGGGGGCGGCGGATCATGGCAATGGGGTTTTCGATATGAATCCCCCATTCCTTGCGGGCATGGTTGATGACGGCTGACAGGATATTTAGCTCACGGTTTACCGTGGAGCCGGTTACCTTGTCCTCTTTGAGCCGGCGGTCACGCCAAGCGGCAACGTCTTTTCCTGAGAGTGCGGCCATCTTCAAACGGGCAAGGGGGTCACGCCGCAAGGCCGCTATCCGCACCTTCTCGATGGTGGCCCCTTTCTTGTCCGGGGTCACTTCCTCCTGGTAGCGTTTGAGCACGTCGTCGAGGGTGTTCTTTTCGGATTCTCGCCGATCCAGAAATACCCCCTTATCCATTTCCGATTCCACGTCACGTGCCCACACCTGGGCGGCAGTTTTCGTTGTGAACGTCTTGGAAATAAGGGGGCGGCCCCTGCGCCGAATTTTGACCTGGAACTGGTACGGGCCGCGCTCGATGATCGTTGCCATTCTGGGTCCCTTTGGGGATGATTTGTACCCAAAAATGTACCCAATAATTCCGTAAATCGCAAGAATAAAGGCTATTTATTAGCCTTCACACGGCAGGGGTCACAG
>DNYO01000292.1 GCA_003506795.1 Deltaproteobacteria bacterium | reverse complement strand
GGTTTCAAGATCAAGAGCACCGATAAAAAGCGGGTGGGGATACCCCTATTGAGCAACCTGCCGGTCCTTTCCTATCTTTTCGGATACAACAGTTCAAGAGACAGGACATCGGAACTCACCGTTCTCATCAACTTTGTTGAAGAGAAAGAAGACAAGGAGATATGAGGTGAAACTCTATGTTAAATTTGACGATAATCTCGTCTTCGATGTCCTTGCACAAAAAATGATCGATCCCGGGATGATCAGGCTCGGAAGGGGCTCACGGATCATACCTTTTGCCGAGCACATCTCCATACGAAAGCTCAAGCCGCGGGAGAGACTGTGCCATCGCGCAGGCGACCGGTGGATATCGTCCCGCCGGGTATCCTTCGCGTACCTTATGGCCTATTACATGGTGAAGAACAAGAAGAACGTTCTGGCGGGATTCCTTGACCGTGGTGACGGCAAGTATGTCTTCATGGAGATCAAGGCCGGCAATATGACCATAGAGGCGCGGTACATGCCCAGCGTGGACAGCAGCCCCGGCAATTTCATGGCCATGGCGGGCAGGCAGTACGACGGGATCTTCGGCGACGCATCCCTTTCCCTGGAACCGGATTTTATCACTATCCCCTACGAGAGGCTCCTCAAGGAAGTGACAATCGGGGTTACACCCTTTCAGGCGGCTGTCGTGCTTCTGATCGTTACAGCACTCACCGGTGCCTTTCTGTACTATACGGGTACCTTCCCGAAGAAGACAGTGGTGCCGCGTTCGCACGCCAAAGCGAAGCAGGAAATACCACCCCTTACCGGTGAAGAGACACGGGCATTGTCGATACTCATCACCAGTGAAGCCCTGGTCAAGTACAAACTTTATGTGGAAACGCTTCCTGAAGACATTGCCTTGAAGAGCGCCTCCTTCCGGCTCCTGCCCGGTGTAAGCCAGTCGCAGGGGCAGGGCGGTAAACAGGAGCTGAAGGGCACACTATCCTTTCAATTCGAATCGTTCTATCCCTTTCGCGGAAGCAGGAAGAGCGGAGGTCTCTTTACCTTCGAAAAGGAGCTTGTTTTCACAAAAAACAGGAGTGACGTGCCCGCGGCATTGAAGACGGAAGGACGCGCACGTCAGAACGCAAGAGGCTTCGAGACCCTTGTGGACCTTTGCGATGTTGAGGCCAGAGGCGATAAGGAATGGAAGTTTATGCTGGTAGAAAAGGACTACAAGAATGTGGTGAGAATCTTGAATGACATCTATCTGTCGCCGGTCGTGATCAACAGCATGACCGTCAGTGGCGACAAGACCGTAGGGGAATTGACCTGCCACAGATTCTAAGTCGGGAGACAGGCATGAGACTTCCATTTGTAAAGAGGAAAGGCAAAGATAATGAATCCGGTGATGAATATCGCGCAGATGAGTATACCGTCCTTCAAAACAAGGCGGCCGAAAAGGGCGGCGGTATTCTGGCGCGGCTCGCCCTCTGTATCGGTGTGTTCATCGTCTTTGCGGCTGCAATCGGCGGGTACTTCTACCTTGACTCTACCCGGTGGTCACTTAATAAGAGGATCTCCGCCAATCCACCTGCCCTTGTAAAGGGTATCGATCTCGGGAAAGGAGAAGGCGCCCCATCCTCCCGGGACACGCAGTTCATCGAGGGGCAGCCGGGCGACGCCGCACAATCAGCACAATTGCAGCCGTTGAACGGACCGGCCCCGCAAGCGGTACCTGTCGGGGATCACGTCACAAACGGCGCACCCGTGCAGAATAAACCCACGCCACCGGAACGGTCCTTTCCGGTTAAAGAGGTTTCACCACCATCCGGCGAAAAGACGGGCCGGACCTCGGGGGCAGCGACTGCGTCACAGGCTGCGCCGGTTCAGCCCGAGACGCTCCTCAATCAGCTGGTGTTGAGGGACGACAATCCTTTTCGCGATAAATTTTTGAAAAGATTTGAAAACTCACAGGCTCCGAAGACTCGTCGAAAGAATTCCGGATCTTCCCGTTCACCACGATCGGGCAACGCAGGAAAATTGACATCGGATTTCACCGGCAATGAACTAGCTATTCTGCCGTCGATCTTAGGCGGAACTGACCGGCCCGCGGATCTGAAGGTGGTCGGGGTCATACAAACACAGAATACCTCAATCGCATTGACGAACAAGGGTGAGCTGAAAGTAGGTTCGATAGTGGATGGCGACTCCGTCACGGGAATCACGATGAATGAAGTGCACCTCAAGAGCGGAAGGACACTGAAGGTAACGGCAGAATGATGGAAAGACCCGCGAAGAGTACCGATACATGCGCAACGGTTGGCCGGGTCGTCAACCGAATCGAATCGCTGGATCGTTCACATGTTGAAAATGCGATCTCCCGGTATCTTGTCGACATAAAGGGTATGGCCCAGGAGTCTTTCAAGATCTTCCTTGAAAGGGCAAAACAGATCGACCAGAGCGTATATAACGTGATCTGCGAAATTGAGAACGCCATGACGTATGAGGAACTCCGCACCGTCTTCCAGGCTCTCACGGGCATCCCCGCCGCCCGGGACGTGGAGGGGCACATCCGGCATATCAAGGACGGCAGGCTTATCATGTCCACGATAGACGGCTCGGAGGGCAATTCCTCCATGCATGTATATACCTGGCATCCCATGGCCCTCAAAGATCTCGGGAAGGACCGCATCCATGAAACCAGTTTCTTCCTCCTGAAGAAGGACGATTTTCACAACATCGAGATCAAGAGCGGATATGCAAACCCGGCAGATACGGCGAAAGCCGTCGTGGCCGACAGAAATGTATCCAGAGAGTTCATCTACCCTTTCATCAGGGATGCCCTCGTTCACGGGGCGACGGACATTCATATCTTCCCCCAGGACAATCAGGATATATACAAGATCCGGTTCAGACTGCTCGGCGATCTTGTCGACGTCCATACATTGAAGGCCGAGAAAGGACGTTCCCTCGTCAATGTGCTGATCAACTGGGCCAAGGAAATGACACCTTCTCTGAAGACTGATGAAAAAAGACGGCCTCTGGACGGAAAGATCATATGCAGAAGAGAAGACGTCGGATGGCATACGGATGTAGACCTCAGAATGTCATTGATCTGGAAACCCGATGCGGTAAACAGCGATGTCGTCCTGCGAGTCCTCGCCAAAACCGATATCAGGAACGAGAAACTATACGATCTGGGATACCTGGATCGCCACGTCGATATGTTCGAAACGGCTGTCAGCCGCAACCGTGGGATCATTCTCGTCACCGGTCCCACAGGGAGCGGAAAGTCAAGAACGGTGAACACCCTCCTGGCGGGTCTGTCTTCGACAAAATGCATACTCTGCGTCGAGGACCCCATCGAGTATCAGATTCCCGGCGGGCGTCAATTCCAGACCTTTGAATACGTGGAGGACGCTGGCAGCGAGAAGAGCAGCAAGGCAAGCGTACACGTGGTAGGATTCACGGAATTTGCGAGGGCCTTCAAGAGACATGACCCGGACGTCATTTTCATAGGCGAACTGCGTGACGAAGAAACGGTCAGCACAGCGGTTCACCTGTCCAAAACAGGGCATCTCGTATTGGGAACCCTCCACGTATCGCGGGCCGCACAGATCCCCCAGATGTTGGTAGAGGATTACGGGGTTTCCATCGATGCCGTGGCGGACAACCTTATCATGGGCGTCAACCAGGTGCTGGTAAAGAAGTTGTGCAACCGCTGCAAAAAAGAAATGGGGGAACCGCTCGGCATTATACCGGAATGGATGAAGAAACTTCGTTATCCTGAAACAGATCTTTTCCTGAACAATATCCGCGAAAAACGGTTTCATATCCCAAGCCTGTCCGACGGCTGCGATGTCTGCAGGAAGACGATTGGGGAAGGCGGCCGGAGGAGCGCCCGGCGCGTTCTCTCCGCGGGGTATTCTGGTCGGACGGTTCTCGGCGAGGCGATCGAATTCAGGCCGGGCCACTTTTCCGACGGAAAGATCTCCGGCTACCACATGGAAGCGAAGGTGGAGGCCGCTGACATGAGCCACAGCATCCTCATGGATGCCTACAACAAAATGGCCTTGGGGACAATAGACATGGATGCGGTAATGAGGCTCCTTTAGTGAGTATTTTCTCACGCTATATCGGAAAAAAAGTCAGCGACATCACGATCATGAAGAGCCTTCACCTTCTCATGGTCGCCAACGTATCCATCCAGGAGGCGCTGCGCAGAATAGCCGACAAGCTGCCTGACAGCGAAATGGCGGACCGCCTGGCGGTGGCCTCGGACATGGTGAGCAGGGAGGGGCGCACACTTCCCGAGGCGATGCGCGAGGTTGGTCTCTTCGAAAAGTATGTCGACCTTATCGAGATAGGTCAGCAGACGGGAAACCTCAACACCGTTCTCAAGGAACTCATCGATATGGAGGAAGAGATTGCTGCGGCAAAGAAGAAAATCGTATCCGCGGTGATCTATCC
>DNYO01000164.1 GCA_003506795.1 Deltaproteobacteria bacterium | reverse complement strand
AAACGTCCACCGGACTCCTGCTGATTCTTGACACAGGCAGTGATGATTTAATATATAATTCTAACCATTAATAACAAGGAGGGATAAATAATGGAAGAAATTGCCAAGATTGCGGTTGAGGAGTATGAGAGAAAGCCGGACGGTTCCTGGGTTTGTATCAAGAACTCGGATATCACCACTAAGACTGGCAGGATAATGAGGATAGCGCCTGGCACGATTTTTCGCAAAGGCGGCACATTCCAGGGAATTGACGTTGCAGAGACACTTGACAGGATCAGTGCGAATTAAGGCCCGCTAAATGCTCCAGCTTCCGGAGCGCCGGGAGAGAGTTGTTCATCAGTCGAAGGGGACGCTTCTGAAATCAAGAGCGTTCCCTTCGCGCTCCCATATTTATTATATGACGGTAAGCAAGGCCCCGAAGAGGGGCCGGGTTTCCGATCCGGCAGCGGGGGCTCATTGGGGTCAGGACCCGGGGCAGCGGGAGATGTACCGCGGGGCAGTGGGCGCTACTTGTTGATTGTATCGAGAACCCTCCGGATACTCGTTGCCAGTTCCATCCTGCTGACGGGTTTCATGAGGAAGTCGGCAACGCCCATCGCAGCGGCGCTATCGCGGGAAACGATATCGCTATGGCCGGTGCAAAGAATGATCGGGATGCCCCCTGTGATAGCAAGAAGCTCCGTGGCGAGCTGTGTTCCTGCCATTCCCGGCATTGCCTGATCGGTGATCACGAGGTCAAAGGATGACGGATTCGCGGAAAAGACTTTCAAGGCTTCCCGGCTGTCCGTAACGGCGGTTACCTCGTAGCCTATCCTTTCAAGGGTGGTTCTGGCCCATTCGACCAGCAGTTCCTCGTCATCGACGAAGAGGATCCTCTCGGTGCCGCCCGGGATTTCACCAGGCTGCGTGTCCTGCGTCGATTCTTCGGCATTCGCCTTGGGCAGCAATACACTGAAGGTGGAACCGACTCCGGGTTCACTTTCGACTGTAATCGTTCCTCCAAGGTCTTTCACGATGCCGTACACCACGGCAAGCCCCATGCCGCTGCCGGCGCCAACCTCGCGTGTGGTGAAAAAGGGCTCAAACATCCTTCTCATTACGGCGGGACTCATTCCGACACCGGTGTCCCTCACGAGCAACCGGACGTACTCATGCGGTGCGGCGTCCTCAAGGAGATCAAACGAGCCGGGTTCAACGTCGATATCGCTCAGGGCCACCTCGATAACTCCCCCTTTCTCCCGCATGGCAAGGGAGGCGTTGGTGACGAGGTTGATAAGGACCTGCTGTATTTCTGTGGGGGCAGCCGATACCATATCCGTGGCAGCTGTTGCAGCAAATGTGATCCTGGTGGTGGCGGGGATTGAGGCTCTCAGGAACTGGAGGGTCTCCTCAACAACGGATGTCAGGGACAGCGGGTGCCTCTTGTGGCTCGTCTTGCGGGAAAATGTGAGTATCTGTTTCACCAGCTCCCGCGCCCTCATGGCCGCTTTAGAGACGTTCTGCAGGCTTCTGTCCACATGGGGGCGGTCCCGAACATCCTCTATGGCCATCTCCGTGAACCCGAGGATGGCGGCGAGCATGTTGTTGAAGTCATGGGCGATGCCCCCTGCGAGAACACCTATGGCCTCCATCTTCTGGGATTGATGGAGTTTTTCTTCAAGTTTTCGCTGCTCGGTGATCTCTTCGACAACCACGCTTATGCCCGTAACCGTCCCGGCGGAGTCCTTCATGGGATACCAGCCGGTTATCCATATGCGACCGTTGCCGGGCTGCCCCGTCCCTGGAGCAATCTCCATGTCAGTGACCGGTCTACCCGTTTCCATAACCTGGCGGGCTACCCGTTCGGTCTCGTCTGCGAGCCAGGGGACCATATCCCGAACAGTCCGGCCGATGTGGTCCGCGGCTGGTTTTCCGTCCCACCCGGCCAGCCGTTCATTGATCCTCAGGTACCTCAGGCCGGTGTCCAGAACGCACAGGCCGATGGGTGCCGTCAGATAATATGTCTCGATTTCTCGTCTTTGTTCCTGCTCCATTTCCTTGCTTGCCCTGAGTTGAGCAGTTCTTTCCTGCACCCGCATCTCGAGTTCGTTGTGAGCCTTGAGGAGCGCTTCCTGCGTGTGTTTGCGCTCGGTGATGTCATGCGCATAAATACGGCAGACCCCGAACTTGGGAATGAGGTGGACGGTTTCGCCAAACACCCTGTTCTTGATTACTACTTCCCGGCTGAGAGTGCGTTCGTTCTTTTTATCGCAGTTTTTGAGGATAGCATCAAGGTCCGTGGGACAGAAGAGTCTGGGGTCCCCCTTGTTCATGCCCATGTCTTCAAGAATCTTCCGCCCACTCGGGTTACAGAAGAGGATTTCACCGCTAAGATCCACTTCCAGGACAGGGTTCGGATTGAGTTCCGGAAAAGAAGCGAGATGCCTGATGCTCTCCTCGGCGGTTTTGCGCTCGGTAATATCCACGTGAAACCACGCGCGGCCATACAATTCTCCCTGCACGAAAATGGGAACGAAGTCCCTGAGACAGGTTTTGCCGCCCGCCATTGCAATCTCTTCTCCCCTTACGGGTTTCCCTTCGGCAACTATTTGTGCTATGCGGGCGACCGCTTTTTCCGGGTCAAGGTAAGCATTCCTGATCTTGTTGATCATCTCCTCCGCGGACACTCCAGCCAGGTCCGCCGGCGACTCATGGAGGTCAAAAGAGCGGCAGAATTCCTCGTTGGTAAACTCGACGGTACCGTCACTCTTTACGATGAGAACGGCGGAGTAAGTGTTCGACAGGATAGTGTGAAACCGCTCCAGCGTCGACTGAAGCCTGTCCTCGGCCTCTTTGCGTTCGCTGATGTCGACGCAGACACCGCAGGATCGTAAAGATTTGCCGGTGTCATCGTAAAATGTATTTCCAAGTGCATCTATCCAGCGCACCCGCCCGTCTGAAAGGGTGATGCGATACTCGTTTACGAGGGGTGCTTTTTCCGCGATGGATTCATTGATCCTTGCCATTGCCCGCTCGCGGTCGTCAGGATGCAGCGCCGAGAGCCATGTTTCAAAAGTTGGTTTTGCCTCGGGAGGAAGGCCGAACAGGTTGTAGAATCCTTTCGACCATACGAGCTGGCCCGTGACCATGTTCCAATTGTAGAATCCGATGTTTGCAGCCTGTTCGGCAATCTCCACCCAGTCAGACGTCACCCAGGGAGGCTCTCCATCGGGACGTCCGGCCAGTGATGCTTCGAGTTCGGCAATTCTCTGACGAAGTTCGAGGTTTTCTTTGAGAAGGTCCTTGTTCTTCCTGCCCCGGTCTTCCTTCATAAACAAGGATAAAACTAATAAACCGAAACGGCAAGTCCTCGTTCCGACGAAAGAAAACACGGGCGCTTGACTGCGCTCAATAAACAGCATATAAGAAACGGGTAAATCCAATATCAAGCAGAAAGAAAAAACAAGGTAGGCAAAATATGAAGGAGTACAAGATCACATTCGTTATAGTTCTCGCCGCGATGATCATCGGCTTTGTGTTGCTTGATCGAGGTCGGGACGGAACCATCCTGCAATTAGCCCAGTCACGAGCCGATGCCGGCAAGCGTGTTGCGGTCCGGGATGCGTTCCCGGGTTCCCGGCTCGCGGCACAGGAAGTGCGCCAGTTGCTCGCTACGCACAATGCAGCGCGTGCGGAGGCTGGGGTCGGCCCCCTGGTGTGGTCCGGGAGTCTCGCCCTGTATGCCCAGAAATGGGCCGATCATCTTGCGTCCACCGGCTGCCGCCTGGAACATCGCCCCTATTCGGGCACGTGGAAACAAAAGTATGGAGAAAACCTCTTCATGGGAACAGCCGGACGTTATTCAGTGACCGATGCTGTAGCCGCGTGGAGGAGTGAAAAATCGGCCTACCACGGTGAGGCCATCGATATGTCCAATTTCTATGCTTACGGCCACTACACGCAACTCATCTGGAGAAGCACCACCGGCGTCGGTTGCGCCGGGGTGGAGTGCGGCGGAAACATGATCGTAGTCTGCAACTATGATCCTCCCGGTAATATAGTGGGCAGCACACCTTACTGAGCAGCAGGAATTCCTCCGTCAGTAATCCTGTTCAAGCGTCTTCAGGCGTCCGATAAAACGGCCATACTTTTTGAAAAGCGACGGCAAGTGCCGCAGGGGATATTTGCGCATCAATCTGATCTGGTTGTACAGCGGCCTCGAGCGTTCGTACAGGGTGACGAGCTCCTTGTAGAATTCTTTTACCGGGAGTTTTGTCGGCAGGAGGGTATGGAAGAAATCGACGTAGTCGTAGTTTGTGCTGATCAGCCTTTCTTTCGTTTCCTGGTACAGGTCTGTCCCCGGCAGGGGGGTCAGCACGGAGAAACCCACGAAATCAAGGCCCAGTGAGAAGCAATGTTTCCGCAGGTCCTCAAAGTCCCGGCGGTCGAATTCCGGCCTGACGATGAACATGGGCCATATATCCATCTTGAGATCCTTGAGTACCTGCAGCGCCCTCGCATTGGTCCCGGAGGTTGTCCCCTTGTTTATCATTTTCAGGTCACTGTCCCGATAGAATTCAAAGCCGACAAAAACGCGCTCCAATCCGATCTTCTTCCACTTCGCGATCAGCTCCGGATGCCTCGCGATGGTGTCGGTGCGGGCATAGAGAAAATATCGTTTCCTGATCCCCGCTTGCGCGATGAGGTCCGCGAGGATATCCATGCGCTTACTGTCGAGCATCGATTCATCATCGCAGAAGTAGACATATTTTTCCTCTATCGTCATTAGCTCTTCCACGATGCGTTCCGGGCTGCGGGTGAAATAGCGCCCCCCCGTCAACTTCCACAGGGCGCAGAACCGGCACCTGTTGGGGCATCCCTTGGATGTACGAATGGATGCCAGGGGCCTCATCCATTCGCTGAAGTACGAGTTCCTGTACCGGGCCGTCAGGTCCCTCCTCGGAAAGGGAAGCCCGTCAAGGTCCATCTCCCTGCCGTCCTGCCGGATCACTACGGGGCCGTTTTCGATACAGGCGGCCCCTGCAATTCCAGACAGCCCGGTTTTCTTCTCCGCCCGGTCCACGATCTGTCTGAAAATGAAGACGCCCTCGCCCGCGACAACAATGTCTATCGAAGGCACATAGAAATCCTCAGGCATTATGGTGGCGTGATGCCCTCCCACCACCGTCACTATTGCCGGATTGAAGTCCTTGATCTGCTGGAACAATCCTTTGACCGTGTTTACGTGCACCGTAAACGAGGTGATGCCGACGAGGTCGGGCCCGTACTCCCGGAGGACCGGGGCAAGATCGCCATCGAGCCGCATATCGAGGATCCGGACATCGTGATCGGGCATAACGCCGGCGGCAAGATATTCAAGGGCGAGGGGTTCAAAAATGGAAAAGTCCTCTCCGCCCAGCGCTTTCAGAGGTTTCGCGGGTTGTATGAGCAGTATCTTCACGGATGGCCTCCTGCGATACCCTCAAGGTACTGGGCCGTCATCGACGAAAGCATGTCGGCGACAGTTTCAACGCTCATTTCCGGCATGCGGAACAACATGGTCAACGCGCCAAGATAAAAGAAGAAGATGGAAGCGGCAGCAAACATGGGGTCAACGTCCTGCCTTATGACACCCGATGTCTTCTCTGCTTCCACCATTTCCGACAGGAACCGCACGTATTCTTCAGACTGCTTTGTCATGCCGGGGGTTTCGCTGACGGGTTCGAATATCGTCAGGCGAACGAGGGCCCTGTAGAGGCTCCTGTCCCTGTCATAAAACCTCAACATCCCCTTTGACAGATGCATCAACCGGTCAAGGAGTCCTGCACCGGCCGGTATCGATGCAATCAGCCCGGAAAGGGCATCCCGGATGTCCCCGACGAGGGCCTCTTCCAGCAAGGCGGTCTTGCTCCTGTAGTGTACGAGCACGGATGCAGGAGAAACGCCCGCCTTCCCGGCTATGTCTCTGATGGTGCATTCCTGCATCCCTTTTTGAGAAAACAATTCCCGCGCAGCCTCCAATACAAGGCGCCTCGTTTCTGCTTTCGATGCTTCCCGACGGTTCATCTTAGATAACCTCGTTTATTAAGTAAACATGTTTAGCATGATGAAGTTTTCCTGTCAAGGGAGATAATACAGAAAGGGGGGGGTTCATGGGGTTGCGGTATCATATGTTCCCCCTGCCGGGAACAGGATGTCTGTCCAAACTCCACGGGCCGGTAAAAACGTTGTAACTCCTGAAATGCACGAGGTATACTACCATCATGGATGCTGTCGGTGCTAAGTTCTCTGAACTGTGAGAGGATATGCGCTTTCCTGCTGGAATATTCATGACGTGGGTGGTATTGTATGAATTGAGACGACACACAGGTTGATGGAATTATTACAACAAAATTATTGTTTTGGCGACAGACAAGGCGAATTGTCTCTTGATATTCTAAACATAGAAGACTCATCACGTGAAAGGAGAATTTATGAAGAGCGATGAAAAAAAGAAAACCGGCATTGAAGCAAAGTCCGGCCTTAGCAGGCGAGACTTTATAGCGGGAACAGGTATCGCCGCCGTGGCAGGGGCACTGGCAACCGGCGCTCTGTTGCCGGGCAAGGTCGAGGCGGTACCGCCGCCAAAGAAGTGGGACAGGACAACCGATGTCCTTATCATCGGCACCGGATACTCGGGTCTGGCCGCAGCCATTGAGGCCCATGATGCCGGATCCAAAGTCACGATCATCGAAAAAGCACGTATAATCGGGGGGAATTCGGCAATTGCAAGCGGGATCTACAATTGTGCGGAGCCCGATGTACAGGCAAAGTACGGGATCAAGGACTCCCCCGAGCAGCACTATCAGCAGACGCTCGCGGCCGGCGATTTCAGGGGTGACCCCGAGAAAGTGAAATACATGACGGACAATGCCCTGGCAGGACGCAAATGGCTCGAAAAGCAAGGAGTCCAGTTCGATGAAAAGCCTTATACGGCTGTCGGCGCCCTCTGGGCCAGAAGCTTTGACCCGGTGAACAAAGGCAGGGGCGGCGCGATCATAAGAGCACTGAAGGCCCAGGTTGATAAAAGAAAGATCCCCATCCTGATGAATGTAAAACTCAAGGCACTTGTCCGGCAAAAGACCCTTGAGGGTGACATCATGGGGGCGGTAGTCACTGAAAGAGGCAAGGATGTATATTTCAAGGCGCAAAAGGGCGTTATCCTGGCGACGGGCGGTTTCGCCGCCGATGTCGCCATGCGCTCCAAACACGATCCGCGCCTCACCGCCGACGTTCCGACCACTAACGTGTCGACCGCGACGGGAGAGAGCATTGTCATAGCGGAAAACGAAGGCGCTGACGTCCAGGGTATGGACTTTATCCAGATGCTTATTGCCTGCAACTATTACACGAAGAAATACGGATCGTTGACAAACCTGGGCGTCGACCACGCCCTCTTTGTAAACCTCGAAGGAGTCAGGTTTGTTGCGGAGGACCAGCGTCGCGATGTTATGGCCGAAGCCGTCCTGAAGCAGACAAAAAAAGTGCTGCTCTGGGTTGCTGACGAACAGTGCGCCAAGAGGTTCAATCCTAAAATGACCGAGGAGATCATCAAGGATAACCTTGCTTTCCGTGCGAACACGTTGGAGCAACTTGCGAAGATCCTGAACGAAAAGCTCCAGGTGCCTGAAAAAGCCTTTCTTGAATCCGTTGCGAAATATAATGAGAGCGTCAAGAATGGCAAAGATGCACAGTTTGGCAAGAAGCCCGAGAATCTCAAGCCGGTCTCTGTCGGCCCCTTCTATGCGAGCCCGACCCAGGCCGGAGTGCACCATACAATGGGAGGCGTTCAGACCAAAGGGACCACGTGCCAGGTCATGGATCGGGAAAATAAAGTCATCCCGAGGCTGTATGCGGCAGGCGAAGTCACCGGCGGTGTCCACGGTACAAACAGGGTTGGCGGAAACGCGACGGTCGATTGCGTTGTCTTTGGAAGAAACGCGGGGATCAACGCGGCCAGAGAAAAAGCCTGGGGCTGAGTTCCGAACAGTCCAGGATAAAGTATTTGAGAAAGGGCAGGGAAAATTTCCCTGCCCTTTCTTTTAAAGTCAATGGGGTAAGGTCTTTACGGCCTGTTGCCCAAACCGGTCCACCCTAAGGTTCTCCTGTACACGTGAAAATGGATCGGCATTGAAGGACAATGGGAAAGAAGAACGGTGCTCGTGCGATGAGCGGAGGCTTTGCCGCGTACCGGCACACCAACGTGCTGATGTGGTGGGCTTGGAATACAGGGACAGCCTTGAACATCCAAAAGACCTTGTCTCACGCCCGTTCGTCGC
>DNYO01000351.1 GCA_003506795.1 Deltaproteobacteria bacterium | reverse complement strand
GTGACGCGAAAGTCCCGGTCGGCCGATGCGTACCTCATCGCGTCGCGGGGGCTGTCCGTACCCTTCATTGCGGTCCTCATAGCCGGCACCTGGATCGGGGGCGTCTCCATCGTCGGCATGGCCCAGGGTTCTTTTATCCATGGCCTGTCTGCCCTGTGGTTCCAGGCCGGCATCTGGATTGCCATGTTCGTGACGGCGTTTCTCCTCCCCAGGGTCCTTGGCGGTAAAAAGACCTACTCCATCCTCGACGTCGTTGGCGGCCTCTATGACAGGAAGACAACGCGGCTGGCGGGCATCCTCCAGCTTGCCTTCTCCATCTGGATAGTGACCATGCAGATCGTGGGCGGAGGCGCCATCCTGTCGGTCCTCACGAAGGGGGCCATTTCCTACAACGGCGGCATGGTGCTGACAACGGTCGTTTTTACCCTTTACAACGTCATGGGAGGTTTTGTCGCGACGGCATATACAAACCTTATCCATATCTGCGCCATCGTGTTCGGTATCTTTCTGGGTGGTTTTTACGTCATCTTCTCGACGGGCGGTTTGCAGGCAATGGCAGGGGCAGGGCATTACTACACCGCCTTCGGGGACCTGGGGGTCTCCCAGGCGCTGAGTTGGGCCTTTATCAATTTTACCCTGGGCGTCCTCGCCCAGCCCGTGATCAATACGGCGTCCTCTGCGAAGACCCTTCAGGAGGGGAAGAAGGGGATCGTCATAGGAAACATCATAGCCATTCCCGTTGTCATTATGGCGGCGCTCTGCGGGATAATCGCGAAGTACCGTTTTCCCGGGATCAGTTCCCTGGCCGCCCTTCCGTCACTCATCTCCATCGTGCCCCCGTTTGTCGCGGTCTTCTTTCTGATCAGCATGTGGGCCCCGCTTATGAGTTCGGGTTCACCCTTTCTGATGGGAGCCACGACGCTTGCGGTAAAAGGGTATATAGCCCCGTTTTTCAGGATGGAGAATGACCGGAAGATACTTCTCGTGTCGCGCTTCACGACCCTGGCCATCGGGGGGCTGTCCCTTGTTCTCGGGTTCTTCGTCAGGGAGATCCTGCGGGAGGTCACCTGGCTTGCCGTCTTCCTGAGTGCCATCGTCTATATTGTCTTTGCCGGGTGGTTTGTAAAGGGCATGAAAAGCTCCTACGGCTTTGCTGCCCTCCTTGGTACCGTTATCATCATGGCACTTTCGTTTCTCCTGGGGATGCACAGGATAATCCACCCGCTGTGGCCCGTTACGGTGTACGTTGCCCTCGTGATGGGGGCCGGTTTCGTCGCGGCCAGGCGAAGCGCTACCCGTGCGTAAAGACTTGTAGAACGCTTCCGGTGTATGGTAAGACTAACGGTATACCGGCAAAAAAACAAAAGGGAAGCAAAAACCTACACGATGAGGAGGATGTATGAATCTGGTTGAACGGGCAAAAGGCATCATGTTAAAACCCGCGCAAACGTGGGAGACAATCAAGGCGGAGCAGACAACGATCAAAGATCTCTTCACTTCCTATGCCGCCATTCTTGCCATTATTCCCGCCGCTGCCGGCTTCATAGGGATGTCTCTCATGGGTACTTCCATGCTCGGAATTCACTTTCGCATCCCCTTTCTGTACGGCATCATTCATGCCATTATCTCCTATGTTCTGACGCTTGTCGGAGTGTACGTCGTCGCATTCGTCATCGACGCCCTTGCACCTTCCTTTAGTTCCCGCAAGGACATCCTTTCGGCCGTGAAGGTAGCCGTCTTCTCCTTTACGCCGGCCTGGATCGGCGGAATCTTCATGATCCTGCCCATGCTGTCCATCCTTACATTTCTGGCCTCGCTTTACGGCTTGTACCTCCTGTATACGGGCCTGCCCATCCTTATGGAGACGCCCAGGGAGAAGACCCTGGGATACTTCGTTGTCGTTATAATCGTCAGCATTGTCGTTTCCCTGATCATCAATGTTCTTGCCCGCCTTGTACTCCCCTCGGGACCGATGATGATGCCGTAGGCAGCCCCCCCGGTTACCACTTGCCGGGTTTTTATACTTGATAGAGTATCACTGCTCATCGACTTGAGCAGTCACAGTGATGTGAAAATAACAATGGCGTTCTGAAATAACCGGAGCGCCATTTCCATTCTTATGGTTACCAGACGAAGGCGTCGTGGACCCAAAGCGGGTCCGGGGCGCCTTTTGTATTTAATCCAGGAGGTGTAAGGTGAAAAGATTTCTTGTCGTACTTGTACTGTTCTTTCTGTTCGCGATGCCGGCGGGAGTCGTCTACGCGCAGGTTGAAAGCGGGCAGGGGACCGGTCCGGCAGCCGCGGCACAGGCGGTCCCCGCGATCGACACGGGTGATACGGCATGGCTTATCGTTGCGACAGCTCTTGTCATGCTCATGACGCCCGGCCTCGCATTCTTTTACGGCGGGATGGTGGGAAAGAAGAACGTCCTGGGTATTCTTATGCAGTGTTTTACGATCCTCTGCCTTGTCAGCGTTCAATGGGTTCTTTTCGGCTACAGTCTGTCCTTTGGGCCGGGCAAGGGTTTCTGGGGAGGTTTCGAGTGGCTGGGTCTTAAAGGGGTAGGACTTACGCCTTACGCCGATTACGCGGCCACGATCCCTCATCAGCTTTTCATGGCGTTCCAGATGATGTTCGCGATAATTACCCCCGCGCTCATCATCGGGGCATTCGCCGAGAGGATGAAGTTCTCCGCGTTCGTCCTTTTTACGATTTTGTGGGCGACCTTCGTGTACGACCCTGTGTGTCACTGGGTCTGGGGAATAGGGGGATGGCTCAGGGAACTCGGCGCCCTTGATTTTGCCGGGGGAACGGTCGTACATATCAATGCCGGGATAGCCGCGTTCATGACGGCCATCTTCATCGGAAAGCGCAAAGGCACCAACAGCCACTCTATCCTTCCTCACAACCTGCCCTTCACGATCCTCGGTACGGCGCTCCTGTGGTTCGGATGGTTCGGGTTCAATGCGGGCAGTTCCCTGGGGGCGAACGGTATCGCAGTCAATGCGTTTGTCGTGACCAATACCGCCGCTGCCACGGCAGGTATGACCTGGGCGCTTCTTGACTGGATATTCAACAAGAAGCCGACCATGCTCGGCATGGCTACCGGGGCCGTTGCCGGCCTTGTGGCCATAACCCCGGCGGCGGGATTCGTCAGCGCCGTGTCTTCGATCCTGATCGGCATATTCGTCAGCATCTTCTGTTATTTCGCAGTCGCCTATATCAAGCCGAAATTCGGTTATGATGATGCCCTGGACGTCTTTGGCGTCCACTGTGTGGGAGGTATCTGGGGAGCACTCGCAACAGGGCTCTTTGCCTCGAAAGCGGTGAACCCGGCAGGTGCCGACGGACTCTTCTTCGGAAACCCGAAACAGTTTCTCATCCAGGTGATTGCCACCGCGGTGACCGTTGCCTATAGTTTTGCGGCCAGCTTCATCATCTACAAAGTCATCGACGTCGTCATAAAGGTGCGGGTAAAGGAGAAGGACGAGATCGTGGGTCTCGACCTGACCCAGCACCACGAAAAAGCATACACGATCCTTGAGTAAGGAGGGATAATTATGAAACTCATCATAGCCATCATACAACCGGACAGGCTGGAGTCCGTAAAACAGGAGCTTTACAAAGAGGATGTGAACCTCATCACCGTCAATGAAGTCCTTGGTCATGGACGGCAGATGGGTGTCGCCGAGGTCTACCGCGGCATCAAGGAGATGGGCAACCTCCTGAGGAAGATACGTCTCGAGATAGCCGTCAACGAAGACTATGTGGAAAAGACGATCCGTGCGATCATCAAAGGTGCCCAGACGGGCGAGACGGGCGACGGTAAGATCTTTGTCCTCGACCTTGTGGAATGCGTCCGCATAAGGACGGAAGAGAGAGGAGGAGTGGCGATAGGATAGAGAGACAGGGTAATAGGCCATGGGTTATAGGAAAAACTAATTTTTCTTTCCTATTACCCATCACCCCTCTTCATTGGTTACCAGTTTCGTGCCTTTCTGACTTTTTAAGGACAGGCACATTGATGTGTCGCGCACAAAGGCGTCCCATTACCGGGGATGCCTTTTTTTGTGGTCCGGCAGAGGTTTTGCGGAATAAAACATTCGATATCCTTACGTTTTCTGGGTGTTCGTACGGGTAAGGTTCACGGAGGGCTCTATGAAGAAGATCGCGGTTTTGATCATGGTGGTGATTTTTGTCGGTTGTGCTTTTCTTGTCTTCGGCCAGGACGGCCG
>DNYO01000173.1 GCA_003506795.1 Deltaproteobacteria bacterium | reverse complement strand
CAACTTACATTATAATTGTCATGATATGTTTCCTGTGAGAGCATTCCTGATTCCGACATTATCCGTTCTTCTTGTCGTCGTGCTTTTATTCGCGGGAAAGGTAAATGCCGATCCCATGCCGGTCGGCGATTCTGAGGTAAGGAACACGGGTACCATTCAGCAGGACAAACTCCCCAGCGGCCCCTCGGTAAAAAACCCCCACGGTTTTCTCGAATATGACGGTACCGGGTACCACGTTGTAACAAGAAACGTGAAGCCGCAAAAGGCAAGCCAGGTCCGGCTCAAACCTGTGGCCGCCTCAAAGGCGACCGGGGAAAGTTCCACCGTCTACACGATCGAGGTTCTCGAAGAAAAGGGCAAGGAGCCGGAGCAAGCGGCGAAAGCATTCGAGGACCAGCCCAGGTTTACGCTTGAGAAGGTTCAGGACCTCGACACCAGGAAAGGGGTGGCTCCCGAACCGAAAAAAGAACATAAGGCTGACGTAGGCGTCGGCGTCAAGGTCTCGGAATCAAGTGAAGTGATGCTGGGGCGAGGTGTCGTCGTGGAACGTAAAGACGACAGCCGTCTCGATTCCCGCGATGACGGCTGGCGGTTCAGATTCAAGACGAACTTCTAGACCTCCGTGACGCCCCGATCCACCAGCCACTTTCTCCCCATGTACCTTCTTAACATCAGCATGGCCGCAAGGAATTGCGAGAGGTTCATGGTCCACCATACCGCATGGGCCTCGAATCCCAGCACAACGACGAAGAGGTAACACAGAGGGACGCGGACAAGCCAGGTGGAGGCGGTTATTATGAACATCATGCTTCTTGTGTCCCCGGCTCCGCTGAGCGCCCCCGCCAGAATGACCCAGAGTGCCATAAACGGCTCACCGAGCATATTGATGTAAAGATACGTGGTTGCTTCCCTGACTACTACAGGATTATCTGACAGCACGGATGCCAGCCTGGGCGCGACCATTACCACCAGAAGGGCGATGACAATAACGATCGAGATGCCCATCAAAGCGGTTACAATACCCGCACGGAAGGCGTTGGCACGTCTTTTTTCCCCGATGAGGTTGCCTATGATGACAGCATTGGCCATATGGAAGGCGATTGCGGGAAGGAAAGCGGCAGACTCGATCCTTATCCCTGTGGAAAACGCAGCGAGGATCTCCACACTCTTGCGTGGCAGAGAGCTCAGTATAAGATAAAGAGCCATCGAATGAAGCTGCCAGAGGGCCTGACTCAGCCCGAAAGGCCAGCCGATCCTGAATATTTCCCTGACGCACTTCCCCGCGAAGGTCATTGCCCATGACGGTACCAGCAAACGTGTGTGGCGCAGATTAAGCATGCAGCCCGCCAGGACGCTCACCGCCGTCGATATGGCGATTCCCCTGTAACCTGCCGGCGTGGCGAAAACGAGGAGAAAGTTGAGGCATATGTTGCAGGCGCAGACGATGGCCATGGTCTCCAGGGAAAGACGTACTTTCTTGCACGAGCGTAGCACGCCGTTGGTGTTGATCAGAATGTAATGAAAGATGAGCCCCGCGGCGTATATCTGCGCCAGCGGTATTCCCAGAGGTTTGAGGTTTTGCGGGATGTTCACGAAGTTTATCAAGCCAGGTGTCAGGATGATGCCCAGTATCCCGAAAAGAAAGCCTGCCGCCGTGGTGACGACGACTGTAGAGAATATGGCCTTCCCCAGTTCTGCCTTGTCACCTGAGCTGAAAAGCCGCGAGATCACGGAAACGGTTCCTGTCGTCAGCGCATTGGCTATGATGATGAAAACGAAATAGATCTGGATCACAAAACCATAGACTGCCTGTATTTCCTTACTGATCTTTCCGGCGATGTAGATATCCGTGATGCCGATGAGGAAGTCGAAAACCATGATGAGTGTCATGGGGGCACTCACGGCCCAGCTCTCAGAAATGAAATTGCGTATATCTTTTTCCTGGAAGATCTTTGCCAGATTCATGTCGGCAGTCCCGAATAATACCGTAGAATCCCTTGCTGTCTAACCGGAAGGAAGCCGGTCAACGTCTTTGTTTTTTTACTTCATAGGATGCAAGGGCGAATGAAGTGGCCACATTGAGGGATGGGAAGGAGGGGTTCGTCGGGATCCTCAGAACGGCATCGCAGGTGTCTCTGGTAAGCCTGCGTAAACCTTCTTCGCCGCCGAAAACAAGGCACACCGGTCCCCTGAGATCGATCTCCCATAGCGCCGTTCCGCCTCGTTCGTCCAGACCGTAGCAAAAGATCCCCCTTTTTTTGAGGGTATCAAGATACCTGGACAGGTTGGTTACCCGCACGGCTTCGATGAATTCAGTCGCGCCACGCGAGATATTGGCCACGGTCTCATTTATCACGCAGGAACGGTCTTTGGGGAAGATGAGGGCGTCCACTCCCAGACAAGCGGAACTTCTGACGATGTTTCCCAGGTTTTGCGGGTCCTGCACACCGTCGAGGGCGCACAGGAACGGAGCGTTCATACTGTCGAGACGCTGGAGGAAGGCGTCCTGATCGGTATAATCAAAATCGTCGCGTTCCAGGCACACGTGGGATCGCGAAGAGCCGCATTTTTTTGTGAAGGCCTCGGATGGCACTATCCTGAACGGGACGCCCTGCTTCTTTGCCTCCTCGATCAATTCATCGGAGACCTTCTCGTGTCCCTGCCGGATAAGAAGTCTGCGGGCTTTCTCGGGATGGCTTTCCAGGGCTTCCCTGATACTGTTCTTGTTATAGAGAAAGGGCATCCGTTATGTCCCCGGTGATTTTTTTCAAAAGGGCCCGGGGATCGGCTGCGTCCCTTACCGCTCGTCCGAGAACGATATACGAAGCTCCTCTGCGGATGGCCTCCTGCGGTGTAATCGTCCTTTTCTGGTCATCCTTTTTTTCCTCGATCCTGACCCCGGGGGTGATGATGAGAAAATCTTTTCCGCAGAGTTCGCGGATCATCTCGATCTCGCTTCCCCCGGCGACAACGCCGTCAAGCCCGGCTTCCCTGGCAAGGAGCGCCAGTCTTTTCGTTAATTCGATAACGGGGATGTCAAAGCCTACCCGTTTCAGCTCGCCGTCGTCGAGGCTTGTGAGAACCGTCACCCCTATGATCTTCGGCCGCCGGATGTCGGGGTTCTTGCCTGCTTCAATAAGGGCCCGCTTCGCCTCGCTCATCATGGTGAACCCCCCCGAAGCATGTACGTTCAGGATATCCACACCGAGTTTGGCTGCTTCTATGGAGGCCTTCGCCACGGTATTGGGGATGTCGTGATATTTGAG
>DNYO01000335.1 GCA_003506795.1 Deltaproteobacteria bacterium | reverse complement strand
AAGTCTTTTGGCTTCCTCCCCAGCCTCTCCTCTCTGCCTCCAGCGAGCCCAAAGGGCAAAGCGGGCGTGAGGTCTTTATATGATTTTGATTTCTTGCTCGTAATAGCTTATTTTTTATCGTAAGTTTTTCCAAAGAGGACAGGCAAAGCCCGAAGGGTTAGTAACATTCTTTCCCGGGAGCTGCCGCCCCAAAAAACCAAAGGCAGGTGTGGAATGGACAACGAGGAACTGACCGCCGGTCTCTTCAGGCCGGAAGACGCCGAAGGCGTGGCGAAACTTTTTACCGAAGTTTACGGTGATGCTTATCCTGCGAAGATCGTCTATGACCCCAAGGGGCTTGTCGAGGCCTTTGAGAGGCGCGACCAGATACCGATCGTTGTGCGGACCCCGGACGACAGGGTCGTCGGGTACAGTTCCCTGTTCAGGGCGGCACCCGACAGGGGGGTTTACGAGAAAGGCAACGGGGCGGTCCTGTCCGACTTCCGGAATGCCGGCGTTATGGGCAAGATCTTTCAATATGTCGGCAGGGTTGTGCCCGGCATGGAAGGCGTGAAGGCGTTCTTCGGCGAGCCTGTCTGCAATCACGTATATATTCAGAAGGCCGCGCTTGCCAATCTGCCTTTCGTGGAAACAGCCCTCGAAGTGGACCTTATGCCTGCGGAGGCGTACGACAAGGAGAAGAGTGCATCGGGACGGGTAGCGACACTTCTCATGTTCATAACCGTTGTGGGCAATTCCCATGTCATCCATGTTCCCGATATGTATGCCCCCTATCTCGAGTATATCTATGAGGGCCTTGACGATAAACGGTCCTTTGCCCCGTCCGTGGCCGACTTTCCTGTCTCAGAGCGAACCCGGATCGATACGATGATATACGATTCTGCCCGTGTGGCCCGCCTGGCGGTCCATGAGGCGGGAGGGGATTTTTCAAGCGCTCTCGCTTCGCAGGAAGAGCGTGTCCTTCGCCGGGATGTGGAGGTAGTCCAGGTATGGCTAAAACTTTCATGGCCGTGGGTCGGTAAGGCCGCCGGTCTTCTGAGCAGGAAGGGCTACTTCTTTGGCGGCGTGTTGCCGCAGTGGTTTGGGCAGGACGGTCTCCTCATGCAGAAAACGATCTCGCGGCCCAATTGGGAAGGGATTCATGTCTTTTCAGAGAGGGCGAAAAGAATACGGGAATTCGTAGAAACCGATTGGAGACAGTCGCAAGGATAGGGTACTCCTGCGGGACCCGCCTGCATGAGGCGGCCCTTCTCCTATGCCTGCGATGCCCGGTGTCTCCGCACCAGCTTATCGATCTCCACCGCCGCTATTACCGTGATCGCCACGGCAACGATCCTCATCCATTCAGCCCCTGAGAGTGCATCGGTCCTGAAGACCCACTGGAGGCCGGGGATGTAGATTACGGCTATCTGGGCGAGAAATGCCGCGACCATGCTGTAGAAGAGAAAGGGGTTGCCGAGGGGATTGATCCGGAAAACCGACCGTGTCTCGGATCGCGAGTTCCATGCCTGGAAAAATTGGAAGAAGACCATGGTTGTCATGGCGATGGTCCTGGCGTGCTCGACAGAGGAGCCATCGGACAGGGCATCATAAAAATTGTACACCACGCCTGCGGAGATCAGAATGCCCACGAGGATGCTTCGCTGGAACATGAGAGCCGATATGATGCCCTCCCGGGGGCTGCGCGGTTTTCTTTTGATTATGTCCTTTTCCCCGGGTTCAAAGGCCAGGGCAACGTCCTGCAGGCCATTGGTAACGAGGTTGATCCAGAGGAGTTGGGCCGCCACGAAGGGGACGGGCATTTCAAGGAACATGGAAACAAGGATCGCGATAATGGCGGCAAACCCCGTGGGGATGAGGAACATGGTGACTTTCCGTATGTTGTCAAAGACGATCCTTCCCTCCTCCACGGCATGAAAGATGGAGGCGAAATTGTCATCGGTGACGATCATATCGGCGGCCTCCCGCGCCACGTCGGTTCCCGTCCTTCCCATGGCGGCCCCTATGTGAGCCGCCTTCAGGGCCGGAGCGTCGTTCACGCCGTCGCCGGTGACCGCCACGACTTCCCCATGGCGCATGTATTGCTGAACGATCCGCAGTTTGTGCTGCGGCGAGACACGGGCGTAAACAGAGGTATCCTGGACCCTGGCGAAGAGTCCGTCGTCGCTCATCGTCTCCAGTTCCCTGCCGGTGATGGCCGGGCCCTTTCTTTCTCCCAGGCCTATGATCCTGCCGATGGCGGAGGCGGTGACGGCATGGTCGCCGGTGATCATGGCCACCCTGATGCCTGCCTCCCTGCATCCCCTGATTGCCTCTATGGCCTCCGGTCTCGGCGGATCCATCATGCCCTGGAGACCTGCGAAGACGAGATCATTGCCGACGTGATCATGGGTGAATTTCCCCCCGGCGGTGTTTTCGTCCATTTCCTTATATGCCATGGCCAGAACTCTCAACCCATCCTCCGCAAAACGCTCCGCGGTCTTCACGATCTTCGCGTGGTCAATGGTTTCCCCGGATGGCAGGTGCGCGCACATGTCGAGCACCCTTTCCGGTGCTCCCTTTACGAAAATGACGCTCCCTCCATCGTGCTCATGGAGGGTTGCCATGAAACCGCGTTCTGACTCGAAGGGTATGATGCCCACCTGGGGATACCTTTCCTTCTCGCCTTCAGGATCCAGCCCCGCCTTCATGGCCGACACGATGAGGGCTCCTTCCGTCGGGTCACCGTCGACCCGGAAAAAACCCTCTTCCCGGATCAAGCCGGATTCGTTGCAGAGCAGGCCGATCCTCAACAGCGTGTGCAATCCCCTCAGCGATGCCTCATCGGTGGGTTCCCAGTCATGAAGTATCTTGCCTTCGGGGTCGTAGCCGCTGCCGGTCACTTCAAAGGAATGGTGTCCGTCGCAAACGGCCTTGACGGTCATCTCGTTTTTGGTCAGCGTACCTGTCTTGTCGGAACAGATTATCGTGGTGCTTCCCAGAGTTTCCACGGCGGCAAGTTTGCGTATGACGGCATTACGGCGCGCCATCCGGGTGATGCCTATGGCCATGGTGACCGTCACCACGATGGGAAGACCTTCCGGGACCGTGGCTACCGCGGCGGCGACGGCGGTAGTAAAAAGCTCCTTAAGGGTTATTCCCAGGAAGAGACCGAGGGCAATAATCGCGGCAGCGCTTGCCATCACCAGCAACCCGATGAACTGGGCAAACCTGACGATCTTCCGCTGCAGGGGGGTCTGTGTGACGGAGAGTTCCTTCACGTCCCGGGCGATCTGCCCGAGCATAGTATTTCTCCCCGTTTCGACGACAATGCCACGCGC
>DNYO01000034.1 GCA_003506795.1 Deltaproteobacteria bacterium | reverse complement strand
ACATCGCCTTTCTTTCTAAGGTTCTTGAGCAGGAACTCCACGGGGTCCAGGCCGAGGTCCTCGCAGATCTGATCATACTGGGAATCGGCGGCAAGACGCATCTGGGGCGCTCCGTGCCCTCTTCGCGCGAAATTGAAGTTCTTGTTGGTGTATACGGCCACACCTTCATGCCTGACATTCTTGCGGTCAAGACAGGAATCGCACATGGCGTGACTTAAGAACATTGCAACCGGAGCGCTGCACTTATAAGCGCCTGCGTCCACGATAACACTGCAACGCTGGGCAACAATAGTCCCATCTTTCTTGACGCCCGTTTTTATATCGATATCAAACCTGTGACTGTTTCTGCACGACGAGAAGACTTCTTCGCGGGTCAGTTCTATTTTCACCGGTTTGCACAATTTTCTTGCGAGGAAACCGGCTATGACCTCGTAATCGAAACATGGGGCCTTACCTCCAAACGCACCCCCGACGTAGGTTTTGTGGATCCGTATCTTCGTGATCGGGATGCCCAGTGTCTTGTGCAGCCAGTATCTTTTTAATTCATAAGCCATATGGTTCATCCAGACATCGAGTTTCTCCTCGAAAGGATCCCAGCTTGCCACCATCGTGTGCGGCTCCATCGCCATGTGGGATGTGCCGGGACTCCTGGAATGGTCCTCCCGGATATAGTCTGCCTCCGCAAACCCTTTTTCCACGTCTCCATATGCGATAAGAACGTTCGCGGCCACATTATTCACCGGCGTAAAGGAGTGCGATTTTCTGGCGACCCCCCAATCTTCCCAGGCGCATGATGTGTTGCGGGTGATTTCACCATGTATCTGGGGAGCCCCCTCCTTCATCGCTTCCCTGGGATCGAAAACGGGTTGGAGTGGCTCGTAATCCACCTCGATGAGATCCAGTGCGTCCTCAGCGGTATCCTGGTCTACGGCCGCCACAGCCGCCACCGTCTCTCCGATAAAGCGGACCTTGTCTTCGGCTATCGGGCGTTCTTCGGCCGGGTAGTTGGGCGTATCGACAAAACCATANNGGTTTTCCTACTATAGAGAGCTCACTCATTTCGCCGCCTCCTTTCTCTTCCGGACTACGTCCATGATGGCCTCAAGGTACTGGACATAGCCGGTGCACCTGCACAGGTTTCCTTCCATATCCCTCCTGACGTCCTCCTCGGTAGGATCGGGCATCTCTTCCAGCATCGCCGTACTGGACATCAGTTTTCCCGGGGTACAGAATCCGCATTGGAAGGCGCTGTGCTCCAGAAATGATTCCTGGAGAGGAGACAGTGTGCCCTCTTTGGAAGCTAACCCTTCAACGGAGGTGATCTCTTTGCCGTTCACCTGCAGCGCCAGGATCGAGCAGGACTTGACCGCCATCTTATCTACGATTACGGTGCAGGCTCCGCAGGAATTGTCCATACAGGCCTGTTTCGTACCCGTCAGACCCAGTTCATTCCTGAGAAGCTGCAGCAAAGTCATCCTGGGTTTTATCGCCACCTCGTATGCTTCCCCGTTTACCTTCAGTTTTATCACTTTCTTCGTGCTATCCATTCGGGACTTCCTCCTTTATGTGATTAGGCTTTTTTCGCTTTCTCAAAGGCTTGCCTGATTGCACGCTTTACAATGACCTTTACAAGCTGTTGCCTGTATTCGGCTGAGGCATGCACATCCGAGGTGGGGTCAGTCTCTGACGCGGCCATATTCGCAGCTTCTACAATCAAATCGTCCGTCAGCTTCTTATCTTTCAGCATCTGTGCCGCCTTATTCGCGACAAGCGGGATGGGCGCAACAGCGCTCATGATAATCTTTGCCTCGTCACACACGTCGGTGCCAGGCATGACGGCGATAGCGACAGAGGTGGACACGATCTTTATCCCCGCCTCTATCGTGCTAAACTTCATATACTCAACTCCGGTATTTGAAGCAGGGAGCGGCAGCTGAATTTCGGCCAGTATCTCGTCGGGTTCGATAACGGTGGTAAAATAGTCGACAAAGAATTCTTCCATGGGTACAACTCTTTCGCCTTTTGCGTTTACAAGCTTCAGTTTGGCGCCTAATGCAATAAGGCACGGCGCCGGGTCCCCTATTGGGTCGGCGCTGCAAAGATTGCCGCCTATGGTGCCCCAGTTTCGCGTCTGGACTGAGGCCACGCTCTTTTCCATCTCGGAGAGCACACTATATTTCTCCTGAATCAACGGCGATTTTTCAATCGCCCGATGGGTTGTCAATGCACCTATCCTCAAACCGGCGTTCTGATCGAAATCGATATAATCGAGTTCTTTAAGCCCTTTTATGTCGATGAGGCATGTGGGGCTGATCAGCTTCTGCCGGAGAAGCGTAATAAGTGACTGCCCGCCCGCAAGTATCTTGCCTACATCTTTGTATTCATAAGCCAAAGAGCAGGCTTCCTGCAGACTGCCGGCCGAAAAATATTCGAAGTCTTTCATAGATTAGCTCTCCTTATGTCCTTCAATTTTCTCTTTCAAGGCCTGGATAAATTCTCCGCCTATCTTCTTTGCCTGTGCCCGCATGATCCTGTCGCCGAATAGGGCAATCCTGCCCACAACGGTTACGTTCGACGAGTACGAAACCTCGGTTTCGCTATCAGAGACTGCTCTCAGATTGACATCGCTTGACTGGTTAAAGCTGCCCGCCATACCCATATCCGCGCCTTTGCCTTCCATATGGATATGTTTTGGTTCGTCTATCTGAGTTAACGACGTGGTGATTTTAAACCTCACTTTTATAGGACCGACCCCCGCCTTGACCGTTGCCGTATACGTGCGGCTATCGATCGCCTCAAGCTGTTCGCAGCCGGGGACACAGTTTCCTATCAGCTCGGGGTTAATAATGAATTGCCACACCTTCTGAATCGGGGCTTTCACCATGAAATTCTCTTGTATCATCATTTTGTAGATCCTCACCCCCTTCTTCTTCCTTCTGTTTCGCCTTGGCCTTCAACTCGCCCGCTAGCAGGCATTGGCCTTCTCTCGGGCATTTCCCCTTCTTCGCAAACATACATTCCTGCCTGCCGTAGAGACATTCGATCCTCATTGCTAGGCCACCTCCTTCCATGATCTAATTTTGATATATCCACATTCCTTTGATTTCAGGAATGTTGTTAATAACCCAGGGCAAAATCACCTATCGAGCGGTCGATAGCGTGGCGTATCGCCTCTTCTATCAACTCTCGTGTTCTCTCCATGGTTTCAGAATCCGAGGCGCCGCAGACCTCTTCGGCGGCCATGTCGGCTGCATCGATGATCAGGTGGTCATCGATGGGATTGCCCGTCATTATTGCCGGACCTTCCCGTGATTCGATCGGAGCGTTCCCGATTCCACCCACCACGATCCGTATTTCCTCCACGTCAACATGTTTCAGGTCCAGCCTGAGAAAAACCGCCACTCCTATGCTGGATCCATCTCCGATGGCGGGTCCTTTCTCATAGGCAAGGCCGACCTCGCTTTCCTGCTGTTTCGGTATCCTTATTTCCCCGAGGATTTCGTATACCCCTCCCTTGCTGTCGGCCGTAAAAAGATCCTGCATCGACATTGTTTCCCAACCTTGAATCCCCTGCCTGACGGCCTTTGCATTTAGCACCATCAGGGCGGGAGCAATATCGGCCGCCCTTTCAGGGCTGAAGAGGCATCCGCCGATGGTAGCCATGTAATATGCCCATCTGCTCCTGTTCAGCCGAAACTCTCTCTGGTTGATGGCCTCAGCGAGGACGGCTGCCTTTTCGTTAATTATTGCTGAACGTCCCAGGTCAAAAAGAGTTGCGCCGCTCCCAATCTTTATGCCCTCTTCGCCAAAATCGCTGTAAGCCTCGACAAATTGCAGATTCGGTACGCTCTTGAGATTGATGAGGCAGTCAGGCCTCGCCTTTCCCTGTTGAATCAGCGGAATCAGCTCCGTTCCGCCGGCTATCACTTTAGCCTTTTCCTTGTACCGGGCCAGTATGGAACACGCTTCCTGCAAGGAATTCGGTTCCAGGTACTCAAATTTGCTGGAGTCTATGAAGCTTTCCAAGTCTCCCAAATAGCCTGGGCGCATATACACCTCCGTTTTGGTCTGCAATCGTATCGGGCAGGAAGCGTTTTCCATGATCTATCTTTTGCTTCCTGAAAATGTTCGTGCTTTATGGACATGACAGCAGAATAGCAATTCCAATGCCACACCACTTACTTCTGATAATTATGTAGTAATTGGCTGATATATTGGGCTGTTTTACGGGAGTGGGGAGATGGCGAAAGATAACAATCAGGAGGATTTGTAACTTATTGAATACGCTGCCACGCCCATGGCCGTTACCGGAAAAAGATCCATGTCGTGCAGCATGATGGTTATCGTGCTTCTCTATCTTATTGTTTTTATTAACTCTTCAGCAGGCTTTTCGAATGCTGGTGGTTATGGATTTCGAAAGGGGACCGTCAGAGAGAGACTGTATCTTTAAGGTATCACATGCAATCCGCAGGATTCATCTTGCTCATACGTACTCTTCTCTCTTTATCTGGTAGCGCTTCAACATTCGTTGAATAGAG
>DNYO01000127.1 GCA_003506795.1 Deltaproteobacteria bacterium | reverse complement strand
AGCAGCGAGGCGTCACACTCAAGGCACCACAGGTATCCGCAGACGAGGCACAGCCCCACGGTTGCGTCGCCGATGCTCTCGATGGTGGAGCAGTCCATTGTGTTTACGTCCCCGCAGTGCGGGCAGGAATGCACGGCGGTACCCCTGAAATTCCTCTCGGCGTCGCGGTTTTTTTCAACGGCCAGCAAAAGGGCATCCTGAATGTCGTCGGAAAGAAGCTCCCACATCCTCAGGAGAGCACCCGGTATCGCTTTACCCATGGCAGCTATTTTATCACAAATCAAAAGACTAAAGAGAAGAAAAACTTTTCCGGGCGCCGGCGCCCCTCTAGCCCCTGTCGCCGTCCATCTTCACCAGCCCTGTTGCCGCGAAGGCGGCGCAGGCCAGGAATACGGCGGGGACGCATATGACGAGAAGTCCTGTCGAGACGCGGTAGTGATCGCCGATGTAGCCGATGGTGATAGGGGAAAGAGACGCTATGGCGTAGGACCAGGTCGTCAAGACGCCGAGGGCCAGGCCTCGGGTGCGGGCGAAAGTCAGGCCGGTGAATGTCCAGAGCGTGCCCATAACGGCGGAGCCGACAAAGCCGGTGAACAGGGTAATGAATCCCCGTGCGAAACTGTTTTCCACTTTAAGTACCATGATCAGGCACAATCCCATGAGGATGCCGCCCGCGATGCCCACGCGGCGATAGCCCAGCCTGTCGGAGAAGAGCCCCATGGCGGGTCTGCCCACGAACTGGCCCACGCCCCAGAGGCCCGCAATGACGCCTGCCATCGACGCGGTCATCCCTATCTCTGTTTTCAGGAACACGGGGTACCACATGGCAAAACCGAACTCGCCCGATATCTGGAACATGGCGGTGAAGCTCACGAGGCCAAGCATGATGAGGCTTGATTTCCGTAAAATGGAGGGGTCGAGGAGCTTTCCTCCCGGGTGTCTTTCCCTCTTTACCTCCGGCCAGACAAACATGAGGACAACGGCAAGGAGTATGCCGGCGATCCCCGTTGCGAAGAAGGGGATGCGCCAGTTTCCCGTAAGATCGAGAAGCCATCCCGCAAGAGCGGGGCCCGTGAACCAGCCAAAGGACGTGCCCGATGACATGAAAGTGACGTAGAATCCGGGCCGTTCGGGAAAGAGTTCCATTGTGAAGGCGATGAGGGGAATGAAGAAGAAGCCCTCTATCAGGCCCGTTATGAAGCGGAAGAGGAAAAGCTGGCCCGTCGAATGTGCGAGACCTGAAATGACCGTCAGGGCCGAGAGCCCGAACATACCAAAGAGGATGACATACCTCCTTCCAAACCTGTCGGAGATAATGCCGGCGATGATCGGCGTGAAAGTATACCCCCAGAGGGAACCCGCCCCGACGATGCCGAGCGTCGTCCTGTCGGTGCCGAAGGTCTCCATGAGGGAAGGAATAAGCGGCCCGAGGATCCACCTTTGAGTGAAGTAGAGGACCATCCCCACCCAGCCGACAAAAAAGAACACCAGTTTATGTGATCTCAGGGGAGGCAGAAGACACCTTTTTCGTAGATCACCAGTTCTTTACCGTTGGTCAGGCGGGCCGTCACGGTCCTGGGTTCCGTACTGACGAGGTCCCAGTGGAGCGCGGAGTCGTTGAAGCCCAGTTTCTGCTTCATTTCCGTGGTCAGCCGCGCCGGATTGCCGCTGAAGGTGTCGCTGTACGATGCACCGAGTGCAAGATGGCAGTTGCCGTTAGAACCGCCGAAGTTTTCGTCGAACAGGGTGTCCGCCATGAACCGGTCGATGAGGGAAAAGCGCCTGTCAGTCAGCGAAAACTCTCCCACGCGGCAGGCGCCCTTATCCATGAGGATCTGTTTTTTTAGGAATTCCCCGCCTTTCTTTGCGTCGGCCTCGACGACCCTTCCTTTTTTGAACACAAGGCGAACACCTTCGATGTAGTTGCCGCTCCGAAAAGAGGGCAGATTGGCGTAATAAGTACCTTCAGTGCCCCGCCAGTCAGGAGAAAGGAAGACCTCGAAGCTGGGGATGTTGTGCCCGGATATGCCGGCCCACTTGCGCCTCTGCCCCGGTGTGAGGACGAGGTCGGTGTTTTTCGAAGCGATGTGAAGAGATTGTACCTTCAGGGTGCCGAGCCATTCCTTGATCCGCACCGCCCGTGCATGGATGGCCTTCCATTTGCCGACGGGGTCCTTTTCGTCGAGGAAGCAGGCCTTGATGATCTGTTCGCCATATGCCTTGACGGACATCTTTGCCTGTTGTGCGAGGCCGGCCGTGGGGTAGGTACAGAGCGTCCAGCTGTAGACACCTTTTTCCTCTCGTTTGTCGAGGATGTCGCGAAGGGGTTTGCGTGATACGAGGACCTTGTTGATCCTCAAAGGGTCGATGTCCTTAAGGTGGGTCAGCGATGCGGGCGCGCGCAGGAATATCCTTCCGTTGACGCGCTCGTAAAGTTCCCTGTCCCCGGGCGGCAGCCAGGCGAGCTGGCGCCCCGTCGCCTTTCCGTAGAAGGAGTGTTCCATGGTGCTCGTGAGACCCATGCGCTGCAGGGGATACATCCCCCGGTCCAGGATCTTCGCGTAGAGCACCTCGGCAAGCGCGAGGGCCGCCGGGTCGTACTGAAGAAAGATCACGTCACCCTTTTTGAATTTTTCCTTTCTGGCCGTCGAAAGGCCCCAGAGCAGGACATCTGCGTATTTGTGGAGTGTGTCGCTGTCAAACATTTTCCTCATCCTTTCCGCGTGCGGACAGTAGTGTGTAAAGGCCGTCGGCGAATTGTTTTCTCTTCTCGGGCCCTCGTTTTTCATTCATGAAGTCCCTCGCCCGGAACGTGGCGACAAACGCCTGAAGTCCCGGATCATTTTTTGCCCATTCATAGAGTCTCAGAAAATCTTCCGGGGTGGAGTAATCGGTTGCGGTAGAGAAGAACAGTCCGCACTTTGAACAGATATGACCCTGGAGGGTGAACATCGTAACAGGATTGCCGCTGCCCCGGTCATGCCAGCAGCCGCCCATCGCCTGCGTGAGAAAACGGTCTCTTTCCTCATTTACGATGTCTGCCGTCGGTACGACGAACCTGATTTTCATCCCGGCTCCTTGATTAGAGTGACATCATTGGAACATCTATTCGGAAAATATCTGCGCCGAAAAAATGTATATCTTCGTTTCCTTGTCCTTCCATGCATTTTCGGGCAGACCGGCCTTGGTACATGTATTTTGCAGGAACTCATCCCGGCTCCATCGATACTGGCTCGCAACCTGTGGAAGGAGAAGTCCCGCGTTGCCTGACTTTACGATATAAAGACCATGGGTGCCGACCTGGATTTCGCTGACGGATTTTACAGGCTTAAGCGCCGAAAGAACGGAGATTTCGATGGATATTTCCTTGAGTTCTTCCTTGCCAACCGGGTGAAACCTCATGTCATTCGATGATGCGGCAACGGTCATTTCCATTACGGACCTGTAAAGCGGGGCCATGGGTCGGATGTAGCCTATGCAGCCCCTGAGCTGTCCGCGCATGGTGAGCGTAACAAAGACCCCCGATCTTTCGAGGAGCCGTGGCTCCCTGACGTCGACCGCCGGGATCTTCCTTGACGCAACGTATTCTTCGAGCGTCTTTCGTGCAAGCGAAAGGAGCCGCTTCTTCTGGGTGTCCGTGAGCGGCCCGGTGCTTTTGACGTCGGGCTGCCAGAGGGCCGCCGAGCCGTAACCCACCACGCGGGATTTGTCGCCCGCCGTATCTCCGGAGTTGGCATACTGGAGAAGCTGAATCTGTCCCCCGAGCTTTTCAGCCGCCATCATCGCGGCAATGACCGCCGGCGCGGCGCAGAGCTCATTCTCTTTTTTCGAGATGCCTTCGAGGAGCGTCTTCCAATTCAACTCACCCATGAGCCTCAGCGTCGATGAATCGATCCTCACGGCCTCGGAATAGGGATGATAGTGGGACATGTCGGAGGAAACGACGACGAGCACCTTGCCTTTGTTCTGTTTCAGGACGGTTGCCAGCGTTTCCGCCAGGGCAGAAATATCCGTCTTTTCCACGGACCCGGTCAGAAGCGGAACGATCCTGAAATCCTTGAGCGTTCTCTGGAGAAAGGGGAGCTGGACCTCAAGGGAATGCTCTTCGTCGAATGCACGGGGAAGGCTTTTGATGTTCGGGCACAGGGATGCCATTTTCCGGGCCATGGCGGAGTCTATCGCCACCCGTCCCAGCGGTGTCTCCCAGGTTCCGGACGAGTACAGGGCGATGCCGTTGAAAAAACTGCGGTGGCTGGACCCGAGAAGCACCACCGTCTTGAACCCCTTTGCCTGGATCGCCTTGTATGAATAGGCCGCCACCTTGCCCGAATAGACGTATCCCGCGTGGGGCGCGATGACTGCGAAGACCCCGGGCGGCATATCGACCGTGCTGTCTATGCTGTCAAGGTAGCCGTCGATAAGGACCTGGAGGGAATGCCTGTCGGCGGGATAAAAGGAACCGGCAAAAACAGCTTTTTTTACCTCGGGGATGGATTCCTCGGCAGCCGCCCCGCCGTGAGAGAGGGCAAAGACGAGGAGGGAACCGATTATCAGTGCCGTGAGTATTCTTCTCATGCGTCCCATATTCCCCCTATCTTTGCCGCGCAGTCGGGGCATTTCCCGCCCTTCAGGGCGATGCTGAGGACATTATAGCCCGATCTCTGTATAAGGAGCCTCTTGCATTTCGGGCAATAGGTATTTTCGCCCGGGTGGCCCGGTACATTTCCGATATAGGGAAAGTTAAGGCCGGCCGAGACGGCTATCTCACGTGCGCGTTCCAGGGTCTTCACAGGCGTAGGAGAGACACCGGTCAATTTATACATAGGGTAGAAGCGGGAAAAATGGACGGGCACGTCTGCTCCGGCCTCCTTTGCGAGCCACCGGCACATGTCCGTGATCGTCTTCTCGTCGTCGTTATAGCCCTGTATGACGAGGTTGGTGACCTCTACCCACACGCCGGAGTGTTTGAGCGTTTTGATCGTGGCCAGCACCGGTTCCAGTTCGCCTTCGCAGAGCTTGTTGTAAAAGGAGGAGGAAAACCCCTTAAGGTCGATATTGACGGCGTCCAGGCACTTGCTGAGCGCCTTCAGCGGTTCCGGGTTGATGTATCCGTTCGAGTGGGAGACATTGAGGATGCCGCGCTTGCGGGCAAGCCTCGCCGTGTCGAACATGTATTCGTAGAAGTTGGTCGGTTCCGTGTAGGTGTAGGCAATGCTCCTGCAACCCTTGCGGACGGCGGCCGCAACCAGGTCGTCGGGCGTGAGCGTCGTATTGGTTGTCTCAAGGGGCGATGCCTGGGAGATCTGCCAGTTCTGGCAGAATTTGCACCTGAAGTTGCAACCTGCGCTTGCCACGGAGAAGGCCAGCGTCCTGGGGAGGACGTTGGAAAAAGGCTTCTTTTCCACGGGATCGATGTGGACGGCACATGGCGAGGCGTACCCCAGGGAATAGAGCTTGCCGGCGATGTTCTTGCGTGCCCTGCAAAAACCCGTCTGGCCGTCGACGAGGACACAGCCGCGGGGGCACAACAGGCAGTCAACCTTTTTCCCCGAGCCGCCGCTCTTCCGGTAGTAGAGGGCCTCATGGTAGGACGGTGCCGTCCCCTGCACCGCTGCCCGGGCAGTCCCGGAAATGATGAGGGGTGAGAAAGCGGCAGTCTTCAGGAAATCTCTTCTGTTCACCGTAGCACCGTCATGATGATGTGTTTCGGAACACCCCCGAATTTCTTGCTATTATACTACTTTCTTTTTCGAGATAACAGCAGAAGAAACCCGCACATCTTGAGTGCGGCAAAAACAAGACAGCTTCCGGTCACTCCCATGAGGGGAAAGAGGAAGAAACCCCCGGCCAGCCCTCCGGCAAAACCCCCGGCGAGATCGCTGCCGTAAACGGGCCCCACGGACCCTTCACGCGGTCTTCCATTTTCGTAAAGTCTTACCGCAAGGGGGAACTCCATACCTGCGAAGAGCCCCGACACGAAAAGGAGTGCGAAAAAGACGATGCGCAGGAGTGTCTCGCCTGCTGTCGCAATGCGGCCCGAGAGGGAAAATACGATCACCAGAAAAATGCAAAAAAGTGCCAGTGCTCCCTCGATTGCAGCGAGGCTTTTCGACGTGTCCCGGGTTTTTGCGCCGAGCCGACCGACGGCCATACTGCCCGCTGCCATGCCGGCCATGAGCATGGTAATGAGCATCCCGATTTCACGGAAAACGTTTCCGTACAGCACCTGGAAGACAAAGATGAGTGACAGCTCCAGCAGCATGACAACGAAACCCGTCGTGGAGATCACAAAGAGCACGGGTGTTGCCGGGTATCTCCCTTTCAGGAGGAATGCTGCGGCGACGATAATCGCCGCCACGAGGAGGAAGACAGCCGTACCCTTTTCCTGCGCGGCCGCAAAGAATCCCTTCATCCAGGGCGTGTGCAGCGCGTTCGCAAAGGCGACATTATAATAGACGCCGGTGGGGGTCAGGTCGCGGTCCTTCTTTGCGCGGGATGGTTTTGTCGCGGAGAAATACCAGTTCACCCTATCCCGGTCAAGGCGATAGCTCAGGTGGGGCAGCGAGATGAGCCTGGCCGCAATACCATACTGTCTCAGCCTGGTCTCCATCCCCTGTGCCGAAAGGGCGATGGGATCGCCGGACACGCCGGCGAGGAACAAATTATCTTCCCCCGGTACTACGGCGACGCTGGGGAATACACTGCGGGCGGACAGGAGGGCCGACATGTTTACGTCCCGAAGCTCCCTGTCGTAATAGGCGAGCGAGCCGGGCACGGTGAAGACGAAGATGCCGTCCTTCTTCAGGATCTTCTTTACTTCGCGGAAAAACTCCACGGTAAAGAACCTGTTGGCCTGAAGCGTGCGGGGGGCGGATAATCCCGATAGGACGACATCGTACCGCCGGGTGGTCCGGTTCACGAAACGCCTGCCGTCGGTGTAATGCAGGGCCAGTCTCTTATCGCCAAGCTCGGACAGGACAAGCTCCGAAGGGTAGCGGATGATCGCCGCAAGATAAGCGGGGTCTACCTCCACATAATCGATATGCTCGACCGTGGGATATTTCAGGGCCTCGCCGATCACGCCGCCCGCCCCGCCATGAAGGACAAGGACATCCCGAGGCGCCCCATGGGCAAGGAACGGGATATGAACGATCTCCTCCACGCGGACTATGTCGGGCACCGGTATGGTGGCGGCAGGAAGGCCGTCGGTGAAGAAAGTGTACTGGTCCTGCTCCCTGGTGACGGTTATATTCTGATAGTGCGAATTGTGATAGTGCACCACCTCCCGTCCGTGCCACTGGGCCCCGATCGATCGCCAGTGGAAATATTCGCCGACCCCAAGGGCCATGAGCAAAGACGAGCAGACTGCAACGGACAGGCTCACGGCGGCAAGGAGTCTCGCCGGTCCGGCAGGCGACGACAGGGCGAGCGCAAGGCAGGCAAGGGACATGAGGACGACGACCACCCCGGCGATGTCGAATGAATTCAACCGTGTGATGAGGACGTAACTTACGAGGACGCCGCCGACGATTGTACCGAGCATCTCGAAGAAGTAGACCCGGCTTGCCGCCATGCTGTCGGGCCCCTTCAAGCGATCGTAGATCCTGTAAGCCGTCGTGAACGAAAGGCCGTGGAGAAGGCCGGAAGGAAAAAAGACGATCATAGAGGTGCAGAAGATCCCCGCGATGCCCATGGAGACCTCCGGCGGCAGGCCGCTTACGATCTTGAGGATACGGACGCAGTAGATACCGGCGGGGAATAAAACCGCGAAGAGTATGCCGGCGCCGATGAGCACGTGCCCGACCGCGCGTTCCCCCCGCGGCCACCGCCCGCCGATATATGCCCCCAGCGCCTCCCAGACCACCCACGAACCAATGATCACGCCGATGGAAAGCTCGTTCCCGCCATAGATGACGAGACTCTCCCTGATAAGGACCGTCTGCACGACAATCCCCGAAAGTCCGGTCACGAGAAGGGTGAAGAGAAGAGGAGGGGTTATGGGTAATAGGTTATGGGTAATAGGAAAGAAAGAGTCTTCTTGATTCGTGCCCATCAACCTGTCACCCATAACCTGTTACCTGTCTTCCCCCTTACATACAATAGCGTAAGGAAAAGGGGAAAAACAAGAAGAGAGGTTATGGGTGATGGGTTATAGGTTATAGGAAAATCGGGGTCGATAGGCGGGCCTGCCGTTCCCCATTACCCATAACCTATTACCCATAACCTGTCTTCTTGTTTTCATGCTATAATGACCGCGGAAAGATCCGTGACGAAGAACAGGTTCATTCTTACCATTGTTATTCTCATTGCCGTCGTTGCGGCGGGGCTTGTCCTTTTTGCCAGGACGCCCCTTC
>DNYO01000315.1 GCA_003506795.1 Deltaproteobacteria bacterium | reverse complement strand
CGTATTGCGTCCCGTGTCCAGGGCTTGAGCTTTCACATCGATGAACTCACCATCGAGCGCCAGTGTGACAACATCTTCATTGAACAGGCCGCGGAAGCCATCCAGAAAGCCGACGCCGTGTTGTCGACCGCATGCGGTGCCGGGGTCCAGGCGATTGCCGAACGTTTTCCCGAGAAACCGGTTTACGCCGGACTCAACACGACTTTTCTGGGCATCCTGGAGGAGCGCGGCGTGTGGACGGAAAAGTGCGCCGCCTGCGGCACCTGCGTCCTGCACAAATACGGCGGCATTTGCCCCATTACCCGCTGCGCCAAGCGTATGATGAATGGACCATGCGGGGGTTCCCGCGAAGACAGGTGCGAGGTGCGGCCGGACAGACCCTGCGCATGGCAGCTCATCTACAAGAGGCTCAAAGATATCAAGCAGCTCGAAAGACTGACAGAAATAGAACCGCCCAAGAACTGGAATTCCAGCCTGTCCGGCGGCCCGAGGGCACTGATACGGGAAGACCATAAAATATAGATTGCGGGAAGGTTCACAATTCATGTTCCGGTGGCTGATTCCCCGCCCCGGGTTCCTTGATTCCCCGCCCTTGAACCATTGCACTTTTTCTCTCCTTGCGTTATGATAGAGCGCTTTTTGAGAAATTCTTTCGCGCGGCGCTGACTTTCATGCTTATCGTCAACAACCTTTCAAAGGCCTACGGGACACAGACACTATTTGATGAGGCGAGCTTTACCGTGGGGCCCGGTGAGCGGCTGGGGCTTGTCGGGCGCAATGGAACGGGGAAAACGACGCTTTTCAGGATGATCCTCGGAGAGGAAACGCCCGATTCGGGGGAGATCCATATTCCCCGGGGGTACACGATCCGCCATCTTTCCCAGCATATATCTTTCAGTGAGCGATCGGTCCTTGCCGAGGCTTGTCTCAATCTCCCCGTTCACGAGGATGGCCGCGATGAGACCTATAAGGCGAAGACTATCCTCGCCGGGCTTGGTTTCGGCGAAGGCGACCTGGGCGGCGATCCCCGCAAATTGAGCGGCGGATTCCAGGTGCGGCTTAACCTCGCAAAGATCCTTATCGCGCAGCCGATGATGCTCCTTCTCGATGAACCGACAAACTATCTCGACATAGTTTCCATCCGCTGGCTTACACAATTCCTTAGAGGATGGAAGGGCGAGATGATCCTCATCACCCATGACAGGGATTTCATGGACTCCGTGACGACCCACACCATGACGATCCACCGCATGAGGATGCGCAAGATCGCCGGGACGACGCATAAGCTCTATGAACAGATCATCGAGGAGGAAGAGGTCTACGAACAGACCCGGGTCAACGAAGAGAAAAAGCGTAAGGAGACGGAGCTTTTCATAAACCGCTTCAGGGCGCAGGCCACGAGAGCGAGGTCCGTACAGTCGCGGATCCGCCAGCTCCAAAAAAAGGAGAAGATGGAGAAGCTCGCCACCCTCGAGAACCTCGAATTTGCCTTCAAGGCAGCGCCTTTTCCCGGCAGGTGGCTTCTCGAGACTGATGGGGTCGGTTTTTCCTACGATCCGTCAGGACCGGTGCTCATCAGCGATTTCACCGTCGCCGTCAAAAAGCGCGACCGCATCGGGATCATCGGAAAGAACGGGAAGGGGAAGACCACCCTGCTCAACATCCTTGCCGGCGAACTCAAACCGCGCTCCGGCACGATCACCTACAGTCAAAACCTGAAACTCGGCTATTTCGGTCAGATGAACATCGACCGTCTCGATCCGGAACTGACGATAGAGGACGAGATCTGGAGCGTTGAGCCCGGCCGGGGCAAGACTGCGGTAAGGGGCATCTGCGGTGCCATGCTCTTCGATGGCGACAGGGCCCTCAAAAAGATAGGCGTTCTGTCCGGCGGTGAGAGAAGCCGCGTACTCCTGGGGAAGCTCCTTGCGGCACCCGCCAATCTCCTCCTTCTCGATGAACCGACAAATCATCTGGACATGGAATCCATTGACTCTCTCATAGAGGCCATCAATAATTTCGACGGTGCCGTGGTGATCGTGACCCACAGTGAGATGATCCTCGATGCCGTGGCAGAGCGGCTTGTCGTTTTCGACGGCTCGAGGGTCAGCATGTTCGACGGCAGCTATGAAGACTTCCTCTCCCGTGTCGGCTGGGAAGACGAGGCTCATGAAGACGGGGATGGCACACAGGCAAGCGCCGCGCCCGCAAAGGGTGCACAGAAGAAAGAATCGAAGAGGCTCAGGGCTGATATCATCAACGAGCGGTCCCGGGTCATGACGCCCGTCAGGAACCGCATTAACGAGATCGAAGCGGCCATTACCCGTGCGGAAGGACAGATTGCCCGCGACAACGAGGCGCTTATAACAGCCTCGCAAAAAGGTGACGGCAAGGCTATCATGAACCTTTCCCTCAACGTCCACGAGGCCAGGCAGGAGATCGACGGCCTCTTCGATGAACTCGAGGTCCTTACCGTTGAACACGACGCCCTGGCCGAACAGTTCGAGGAGCGGCTGAGGGAGATCTGAAGAGCCTTCCGGCCGAAGGCCGGACTGTGGAGTTTTCCCTCTTTTTCTAAAATGATATACTATAATATTCTCTCGCTTGATGCTTATAGGCGAGAGTGAGGAAGAAAAGCATATGTACATAATCTATGTTGGTTTTGACGACACCGATACTATTGACGCCGATCGCGGAACGGGAAAGCTGGCACGGTGGTTTGAAAAGGCCCTTCCCGACGGTTGTCGGCTCCGGGGGGTCGTGAGGCAACAGCTTCTTGTCGATCCGGCAATCCCTTACACGTCGCACAACAGTTCGGCCTGCGCCCTGGTCGAGTGTCCCGATCCGTCTTTCCTGGACCCGGTAATCGACAGTGCCGTCAGGCATATAGAGGGTTATTCCCTGCCGGGAAGCGACCCCGGGCTATGTGTCGTATCGGGCCAGGACCCGAATCTTGGAAACCTCGCGGATTTCGGCCTGACCTGTACAAAGAAGGTCGTANNGGTACCGATGACGGCATCATAGGGGCTGCGGCGGCGGTGGGTCTCACTTTCCATGGTTGGAGCGGACGTTTTGTAGAGTATGGCGGGTTGCGCGATTTCCCCTCTCCCGTCTCTGTCGAAGCTTTACATGCGGCAGGGATTATTGTGGTTTCCTCGGACCGGGACGCGCAGATACCCGCCGGCGATGATATCGTAGAGACCTTCGGTTGGTTGAGACCACGGCTTCTCTCAGGGAAAGCGGTCCTGATCGTAAAGCCGAAGGACCGGGGTTTGTGGGAATCAATCGGCAGGAAACACAGGAAAGACAAAAGGGAGGAAACGTAAAATGGCTGGAAAAATCTTTTATCGGGAGCGGGAAAAGGTCACGGAGAACAAGAAACAGCCGCGTTTCAAACTCGTGGCCGTTGCTGACGTCAACCTGAAGGTCTATGGGAAGCACTTAAGGAGAAGCGAACTCGATCAGATCGCCAACGCGGTCGGCGCCGAACTCATACTTCTTACCCATGGAGACAAGAAATATAAGGATGAAACAGTGGAGGTAAAAGACTGATCCCGGTCAGCAGTCTGTTGAGAAGAAGACGCAGCAAAGACTAACCCGGAGAATCCAGGAGCGCCAATATGACACTGATACGAGAACGGGACGGCCGCCGTCTGCATATCAAGAGCAAACTCATGGGCGAGAGCCTTGTCAGCAAATCATTCATCGACGAATTGACAGTAGCGCCCCAGAAAAGACTTTTCCCCGATGTGAACATCTTGAAGGTAGGGGGCCAGTCCATATGCGACCGGGGGGCAAAGGCGCTTCCCGCCATTGTTGATGAAATCGCGGCAAACAAAAAAGACCACAAAATGTTGATTACCACAGGCGGCGGAACGAGGAGCCGGCATATCTATGCCATAGGCCTGGAACTGGGCATGCCGACGGGCATCCTCGCCAAGTTCGGGAATTCCATATCGGAGCAGAACGCACTTCTTGTGACCATGCTTCTGGCTTCCCACGGCGGAATAAAGATAGGACACGACGAGATCGTGAAACTTACGAGCTATTTCGTTCAGGGCTGTATTCCCGTGATGCATGGCATGCCGCCCTACGATTATTTCGCCATCCCCCCGGCAAAAGGACGGATCCCTCTGCACCGCACGGACGTTGGCACGATCATCATGGCCGATCTCATCGGAGCAAGAACGTGCATTTTTGTCAAGGATGAGAGGGGACTTTACACAGGGGATCCGAAAAAGAACCCCAATGAGGAGTTCATTCCGGAAATCGGTGCCAGGACGCTCATGGAGAAGGATCAGGACGACCTCATTATCGAGCGCCCGTGCCTGGAGATCCTCCAGAACAGCGAGGTTCTCGAGCGAATCACCATCATCAACGGCCTCGAAGAAGGCAACATCACCCGGGCTCTGAACGGTGAAAACGCAGGGACTGTTATCTATAAAGAATGAGGAATGTGAAACTCTCTCTGTCAGAAGATCATCTTCGCAATGGAGTTCTTCTGTATATTGCCCGTACCCTCATAAATTGATGTTATCCTCACATCTCTCAAGGCACCCTCCAACCCCTGGTCGCGCATGTAGCCGTAGCCGCCGAGGATGTCTATGGTTTTGTTGAGCAGCTTTATGGCACTCTCGGGTACGGCCAGTTTCACCATCGACGAGTACTTCTTGGACTCGGGGTCTTTCCGGTCATAGAGCCAGGCGGCCTTATAGAGGATGTTTCGGCATTTTTCAATCTCCACATACATGTCTACCAGGTCGTGCTCGACAGACTGAAATTGTATTATCGGCCTGCCGAACTGGGTCCTTTTCTTTGCGTAGGCGACAACCTTTTCGTAGCCGTAGAGCATGCTTCCGAAGGCCTGTGCGGCTATGACTATCCTGCCAAGCTCGAACCCGTCAAGGACCATTCTCAAGCCCTTGCCGCGCTGCCCGAGTACGTTGTCCTTCGGTATCCGGAAGTCGCTGAAGACAAGCTCTCCCGATGTGGTTGTATTGATGCCCATCTTCCTGCCCAGGTCGTTTATCTCGAAGCACCCCGGAAGGTTCCCGTCGATCGATTCCTTGTCGAAGATGGTCACCGTCTGACGGTCCTGGTCCCGTGCAAGCAGTGTATAGAAATCGGCATAGCCCGCGTTTGTTGTGAATACCTTCGAGCCGTTCACCACGAAATGGTCTGCCCTGTCCTCCATCCTTGTTTTCAAGCTTGACAGATCGCTGCCGCTGTCAGGTTCGGTAACGCTTATCGCGGAGATATATCTCCCCTCGATCATGGGCCGGACATATTTCTCTCTCTGCTCGGCGCTCCCGTAGATGTCGACGACAAAACCGGGGATATACCCAAGACTCAATGCCATTCCCATGCCCGGCAGGCTTCGGCAGAGCTCCGTCACGGCGATAACGTGACCGAGCGCCCCAAAACCCGATCCCCCGATATCCTCGGAAAAACCTACCCCGATGATCCCAAGCTCCCCGATCTTTCCGTACAGCTCCCGGGGATACCTGTGCTCATCTTCCAGCTTGTGGAGACCCTCCTGATCGAACTCGTGCTCGCAGAATTCGCTCACCGCTTTTTGAATATCCCGCAGATCATCGTTAACGTATGGGTCCATTCTCCGCCTCTCTCAAACCGCTTTTCCCCCAATTCTCCTTCGGCTGAGGATTTTTTGCAAGGGCAAAGTACCGGAGGCCGTTTCAGGTGTTTCTGAACGGCCTGTTGCCCAAACCGGTCCACCCTGTTACCAGCAAAACTTTCGGAACGCGAAATACAAGGAACAGCAAAAGACTGTCTCACGCCCGCTTTGCCCTTCGGGCTCGCTGGAGGCATAAAAGAGAG
>DNYO01000307.1 GCA_003506795.1 Deltaproteobacteria bacterium | reverse complement strand
ATGTCGCGGGCTTTGTCGGGTTCGAACCGTCCACGGCGGCAAAGACGCGGCCGTCAGGACTTATCGCGAGACCTGTATTGAATTTGTCGTACGGGACCTTGAATTTCCCTGTTTGCCTGCCGCCCGGCATCTCCCAGATATAAATGTTTTCGAAGTCGCGTGCTATGAGGTATTTCCCGTTCCGGGAATAACCTATGTCTTTGAACCTGTCGCCTTCTTCACTGTGTTTTTCCCAGATCGTCGTTCCGTCACGAAGGCTCACGAGCCTGAGGCGTGATAAAACGATGTCCTCCTCCCGCGGATTGTCGGGTATTCCTCTTTGTTCATTGAGGACAATTGACGCGCCGTCAGGGGAGATTGCCAGATGGTCGGTCCATTTGCCTTCTTCGTAGATCGCCCTTCCCGATCTTCTATCGAGGTCATGGAGGGTTATGAGGTACGTAAGATAGTATGCCCCGCTTCCCATCATGCCGCCGGCCCCTTCGGCGATGTATCGGGAGGCGGGACTGATTGCAAGGGATGTTCCCGTCCCCGATCTTCCCTCGTACACCACCCTCCAGTCGCCCGTGCCCAGGACCGTAATCTTTTCGGTTCGCCTGTCGGCGGACCGGTCGAGATAGATGAAGTATTTCCCGTCTTCGCTGAAGAAGCAGGGTAAATCCGCCCGGGTGACCGGAACGGTCGTCACGAGCGACATGTCCGATGTGCGGCGCACCTCGAGGGGGGTCCCGGCCGGTCTTCCTCCCGTACCGTCCTGCCGGAGCACGATAAGACTGCCGTCGCTGCTGAGGGCCAGGGCATTCCAGCCCGATGACCCTTTCCCACCGGCATCGAAAGGCTGCGACCGGACGAGCGAACCCTTACCGGTGCTGTACAACTCAAGAGAGTATGCGTTGGACGACCTGTGAAAGCAGGCGATGACGCCGCCCGAGGGAGACAGCAGAACATCGCCTGCTTCCGAGCACGTGAGGAGGCCCGTCGCGATTCCTTTCCTGACATCCCACAGGCCGATCCTGACTTTGACCGGATCATTGCCGGGACTCATGGTTGAATCCCACGCGGCGAGCACGGCGCCGTTCGAACTCAGTTTCAACTCGGCGTCGCCGTCGAAGGGCAATTCCGTTTTTTGCACCTGCTTGCCGGTTTCGGGGTCCCAGCGGGTCAGGATATTCCTGGCGATCGTGACGAGCCGGCCGTCATTGTCAAAGGCGATCGTCGTTGTTGCCTCGAGCCCGTCCGTTCCTTTCCCCGGGTTCGTTTTCCATGAGTTCAGAAGGCGCCCTTGAGGCAACTGCCATACCCTGATCCGGCCGAAGCTGTCGACGGAAGCGAAGATCTTCTCGTCCCGGGCGAAGGCGACGGACACGACGTCGATGTTGTGGCCGGTCTGAACGACAGTCCTGACCGGGGCGCCGGGAGCTGCGGCATCGAGACAGCCGCACGGGACCGCCAGGATGTAAAAAAGAAGACCAATAAGAATAGACCCGCACACGCCGATTGCCGGGAGCCTCTCCAGGTGCCTGTACATTACGATTTCCCTCCTCGTCTCGCGAATCATTATAATACTTTCCCGGCTTTCTGTATAACACAATCCCCTTTTTTTGAGGACCGCAGCGGCAGGTATCTTTCGGTTACCGGTTGGGACATCGTGTGATAGAATTGTCTCTGAAAAGGGGCAGCGGCAGGGATGGATCAGCTCGAAAATGTCACGAGACAGCGAACCCTGGGTGATAGGCTGAAGAGGCAGCGGGATGTTTTTCTGTCCGTCCTGCGGAAGGCCCCGTACGGGGCGGTCATTATTGGTAAGAACGGTAAGTATACCTTTATAAATAAGGAGTTCACGAGGATCACCGGATACACCTTGAAGGATGTGCCCGACGGCACTACCTGGTTCCGCAAGGCATATCCGTCAAAGGCATACCGGATGAAGGTCATAGAAGCGTGGAAGAACGATCTTGCCCTGAAGGGCGTCAAGCAGACCTTTACCATAAAATGCAAAGACAGGAAGCAAAAGGACGTTGAGTTCAGACCCACACCGCTGGGCAAGGGCAACTGGATTGTAATGCTCTCCGATATTACCGAGCGGAAGAGGGTGGAAAAGGCCCTTCAGCATGCCCGGCAGGAGCTGGAGGAGCGCGTCCGGGAACGCACGGCCGAACTCAACGACATGAACAGGGCGCTTCAAACCGAGATCGCGGAGAGAAAAGAGTTCGAGGCGTCCCTTCGCGAGAGGGAGCTGCAACTGAGCGCCATCATCGAGGCCACAGACCTTAATATCTACATATGTTCCCAGGATTACACAGTGGAGTTTATGAACGAAAAACTCATCCGGCGGACCGGCTACGACGGGACGGGCATGCCGTGCTACCAGGTGATCCATGACAGGACATCCGTATGTCCGTGGTGTGTGAACACGAGGGTCTTCAAAGGCGAAACGGTCCGCTGGGAGATTCAGAGCCCGAAGGATGAACACTGGTACTACGTCGTCAACACACCTATCTACAATGCCGATGGTACCGTGTCCAAGTACGCGATGCTCCTCGATATCACGGCGCGCAAGGAGACCGAGGAAAAGATCGGGAAATTGAACGAGGAATTGAAGCAGCGCGTCGCGGAACTCAACTTTGCCAACAAGGAGCTCGAGGCGTTCAGCTATTCCATATCCCATGACCTCGCGACGCCGCTTGTAGCGATAGAAGGGTTTTCGAATATGTTGATAAAAAGATATTCTGAAAAACTTGACGAAAAGGGGTTACGCCTTCTGGGTACCATCGCCAGGAGCACCCAGCAGATGAAAGACCTGATAGACGACCTGCTGGCCTTCTCCCATCTGGGTCGTCAGAAGATGAGATTATCAGAGACCAACATGAGCCGGCTTGTCGCGGAGGTTTGTGAACAACTGCGATCGATTCACCCGGGAGGCGGTCTGGAGATTATTATGAAAGACATTCCCGGGGCAAAGTGTGACAGGGCCATGATACGGCAGGTCTTCGCGAATCTCATCGGCAACGCGATCAAGTACGGCAGGAAGCAGCATACCGTCGTCATTGAGATCGGAGGGGAGCGAAGCGGCAGGGACAACGTCTATTACGTAAAGGACAACGGCATCGGCTTCGCCATGGAAGACGCGAAAAGGATTTTCGAGGTATTTGAAAGACTCCATTGTTCCGATGAGTTTGAAGGCACCGGTATAGGACTGTCAATCGTAAAAAGGGTGGTAGAGAGGCACGGGGGGAGAGTATGGGCCCAGAGCGGGGTTGAGGAAGGAGCTACGTTTTATTTTTCCATTCCAGCCGGTTGATCAGGAAAACACTGTGCGCCTTATCTGGCGTCTTTAAGCCTTCCTTTTCTTTTGTAGAGATCTTCCAGGGGCTCTACGTGTTCGGCGTCTATTGTCAGGTCCTTCACCTGCATCGGAATAAGCTTGACCGCGAGCGTCAGGATGGCGACGTTGCGCTGGGATTGACTCTGCTCGCGGGAGAAGAAATATTTCAGCAGAGGGATCTTTGACAGGAAAGGCAAGCCGACCTGGCTCTTGTACTGGGCGTCGTTCACGAAGGTGCCCACGATGTAGCGTTTGTTGTTTGCCTTGAGCACCCGCGTGGTCGCGAATGTCTTCGTCGCATATTGCGGAGCTGTAGTTGTGGAATTGTAGGTTTGTTCGCCGGTTACCACGCTGATCTTCACAAGCACATCGACCCGGACCTGGCTGTCCTCAGGGGTGCTCTTCCTGTAATCGATTGTGGTGGGTATGACGTCTACGCTTGTCTCCAGCTGCTGATAGGATGTCATGACGTTGCCGTTGCGATCGGTGCTGAAAATGGGGATCTGCTGCATGTTCGTCAAAAGGGCCTTGGTCCCGTTGCGGGTATAGACCTCGCTGGCGACAAGGACCTTGCCCCTGTTAAAAGCTTCATTCAGCTGGGCGATCTTGGAGAAGTCCGTCGTAGGAAGGCCGAGCACGGCCTGAGCCGTGTATTGGTCCGACTGATCCGTGCCAAAGGTCGCCTGGGCTGTACCTCCCAGGGTAAGCCCGATTATATCCGGGCTCAGTGTGAGCCCTATGTTATAGGCATCCTGATCGGCGAGCTCTCGAAGGCTGGCTGATATTACGACGATATGCGCCTGGTTCTGGTCGGGTATGAACTGCTTGAGGATGTGGACTTTTTGAAGCAGTTCTTCCTTCGGTCCCAGCAGAATGAGCATCGGGGTAATGCCGGAAGCGGAATATACGACACCCTTGACCTTTCCCATGGTGCCGTTCTGTTCCAGCTGCGTCATGAGAGTGCGCATTGCTTCCACGCTCTCACGGTCGAAAAGTATTGTGGCGACGGTACCGTCGGAGCTGAGCTTGAAATTCAGCGGGCTGGCTTCGGCTACCAGGGGCGGCTCGGAATCCGGTACTGTCATCTGTTCCGGCGGTTTCGGTCCGGTTGCTTCGTGGGCGGGTGTTTGTTCTGTTGCGGCTGTCTCGACAGTGATCGCGGGTTTGCCGGGAGGAGTATTGTTCGTACCGGCAGGCTGGTTTGCGGGGGGATTCGTCTGAGCGTTAGTTTGAATGACCGCCGACGGCATTACCAAAAGGGCTGCCAGAATTATAAAGACTATCTGGCGCGTTCGCACAGGTCGGCTACCTCCAAAGGTAATCACGAAGC
>DNYO01000058.1 GCA_003506795.1 Deltaproteobacteria bacterium | reverse complement strand
CTCAATTCCGGCGGCAGGTGCGTTTTGTCCATTCTCGTCACTCCCCCGGCTGCGTTTGCGGTTGCCACCACGTCCACCGTACCAAGGGTCGAATCATAAATGATAAGATCCAGTTCGTCGGCGGGCATAACGTTACATACGTAGAGGAAACATTGCCAGAGAGCCTTCTCGAGATCCAGGGTTCCGCATATCCTCAGGGTCAGTTCCCGGAAAAACTCATTTTCGTCGGCGTTCACAGTCCCTCACCCCCTTGTATTACTATCGTATGCGATAGTATAGACTATAACTGACAAATATACCAGTAACTTTCCGTCATATTTGACAGTAAATCTGCCATTTATCTCTAAGTGTCTGAAAATATGTAGAATAATTTCTGGCATGCAGAATGCTTTACTGATGAGAGGAAAAACACATGCAATGGATAGAAATCATACGCCTGAGAACACAGCCCGACGTGGAACCGTCAGTGATAAAGTGGCTCAAGGACCTCATTCACAGTTTAGGCGGCACGCCCGGCCTCGATGAGGCGAGAGTCTACACTCACTCAGCGGTCCCCGGGGACGTCAGCCTTCACATGATGTGGGACACGATGCAGGAAATTTTCACGGAAAGTGAAGTAGGATTGATGGTTGCCGAGACACTCAAGAAATACGGCATCCTCGATCACACGGTGTGGCTCATGAAAGGCAAGAACGGACACCGCCAGGTGACAGGATGACATCCATGAAATCAACCAGTCGTTTGTTTGAGGACGGAAAAGTGAAGAACCGAAAGTCCCTCACATTTCCTTCCTATAACGTGAGTCGGGGGACATGAAGAATGTCCGACCTGATACTGAATATGCTGATCCTCTCGTTCCTTCTCATGCTCGCTTCCAGCGGAACAATCTCAGCCACCTCCAAGCCCTCTCCACGCACACTATCCAACTCCTCCTTCTACCGCTACTTCGCTCCTCGCCTACCGGCAAACGAAACCACCGTTGCCGGCAAGGATCTCGAATGGTGTCCCCAAAGCCATGTCCCCGACTCACAATTTAAAATTGCAACTGAGGCTTTAACGCCAGCTTCACGATACCATCACCCCCCCCTTATGCGTTTTTAAAAGCCCCCGGCGCCTCCCGGGGGCAACCCCCTTTCCAGAGGAAAGGTTCGGGTCCCAGGTTGAAAAAATCATCCCCTCACGGTTCGTCTCCTTCTCTTTTGTCCTTGCCTGAAACATGAGACGCGAAATCCTGACTTTTTTAAATATTTTCTTGACTCGGAGAGGCTTATTAGATATATTTTTATCGATACATATTTATAGATAGACAATTATCTAATTAAGGAGACGGAGGTACGCATGACAGACGTGGAAGACAGAATCGATCTTCCGACCAAGCCAATCCCCGAACCGACGTTGAGAAGGCTTCCTCTCTACTATCAGTACCTAAAGAAGGTACGCGACGAAAAAAAGAAGGATTTCATCTCCTGCACGCAGATCGGGAATGATCTCAGCATACTTCCGATCCAGGTGCGCAAGGATCTGGGGGTCGCCGAGGCCGTTGGGAAACCGAAACTCGGCTACAGCGTCGAAGAGCTCATTTCCACCATCGAGGACTTTCTCGGGTGGAACAACACGAAGGACGCCTATCTTGTCGGTGTGGGACATCTCGGGACGGCGCTTCTCGGATTTGAGAGATTCAAGGAATATGGTCTCAATATCATAGCCGCCTTCGACATCGACAAGGAAAAGATCGGCAAGACGATTCACGGCGTCAAGGTCTTCCATCTCGGGAAGCTTCCCAACATGGTAAAACGGATGGGCATCAAGATCGGTATCCTTACCGTTCCGGCGGCTCCCGCACAGGACCTGACCAATGAAATGGTCAATGCCGGCATACGGGCCATCTGGAATTTTTCACCGGTCAAGGTGCATGTTCCTTCCGATATTATCGTCCAGCACGAGAACCTTGCTTCATCTCTCGTCGTCCTGGCGAAAAAATTGACACTGGCAAGACAAACTCAATCGTAGGATGGGGTGAATAATGGAAACGATACGAAAATTTGAAAGGGTCTGCGAAATCATCGACCACAATCAACGAAACGCCGCGAGGCTTATACCCATTCTTCAGGCAGTGCAGGCCGAGTACCGGTACCTGCCCGAAGAAATATTGACTTTCGTGGCGACATCGCTGGGGATTTCACCAGCCAGGGTCTTCGGGGTGGCAACCTTTTACTCCCTGTTTACCCTGAAACCAAAAGGCAAATACCTGATACGCGTCTGCAACGGAACGGCATGCCACGTCAAGGGTTCCATGGGTCTTTACGGTGCCATCGTGAAGAAACTTGGCCTTCGTGAGGGGGAAGATTCCACGCCGGACATGCTCTTCACCGTGGAAACGGTCAACTGCCTCGGCGCCTGCGGCCTGTCTCCCGCCATGGTCGTCAACGATGAAGTTTACGGACAGCTCACGCCGCAGAGGGTGTCGGACATTGTCGACGAGATCGTTCTTAAGGAGGCTCAAAATGAATCTGATGCTCACGGGGCTTAATAAGATAAGCCAGGATTTCCTTGGCCGCTCCACGGCCGCCACACGCCGGATCCTCGTCTGTGCCGGAACGGGATGCCTTGTCAACGGATCTCTGAAGGTATACGAGGGATTCGTGCAGGCGCTCAAAAACAGCGGGCTCAACGCCATCGTGGAGCTCAAGAAGGAAGAAGAAGGCGTCTTTGTGTCACGTACCGGCTGCCAGGGATTCTGCCAGATAGGTCCCCTCGTGACCATACTGCCGGAAGGGATCTTTTACACGAAGGTCAAACCGGCGGACGTGGCCGAGATAGTGGAGACCACCGTCAAAAAAGGTGATGTCGTCGAGAGGCTTCTCTATGTCGAACCGGACACGCAGAGGGTGTGCCGCACGAAGGACGAGATCCCCTTTTACCAGAAACAGCACCGCTTCGTGCTGTCAAACTGCGGCGCCATCGATCCTGAAGACATAAACGAATACATCGCCTCGGGCGGATACAAGCAGGCAATGAAGGCCTATCTCGAGATGAATCCCGAGGAGATTTGCGAGCTTATCTTCGCTTCCGGCCTAAGAGGACGCGGCGGCGGCGGCTTTCCCACGGGAAGGAAATGGGACGTGGCCCGCCGCGAAACGAACGTCAAGAAATATGTCATCTGCAACGGCGATGAGGGAGACCCCGGAGCCTTCATGGATATGGGCATAATGGAGGGCAATCCCCACAGCGTCATCGAGGGGATGACCATAGCGGCCCGCGCTATCGAGGCCGATGAAGGGTTCATCTACGTACGGGCCGAGTACCCGCTCGCCGTAAAACGCCTGCGCAAGGCCATAGACGATGCATACCGTGTCGGCCTCCTGGGAAAGAGCCTTTTTGGATCGGAACATTCCTTCAACCTGACCATAATGGAAGGCGCCGGCGCATTCGTCTGCGGGGAAGAAACGGCTCTCATCGCCTCCATCGAGGGAAAGCGCGGCATGCCTTCACCGAAACCGCCCTTCCCTTCGATAAGCGGCCTCTGGGGAAAACCGACGATAATAAATAATGTGGAGACCCTTTCGCAGGTACCGCTCATCCTGGCCATTCGCGCGGACGGCTACCGGAAGAGGGGCACGAAAGATTCACCGGGCACCAAGACCTTCGCCCTGACAGGGCATGTTGCCAATTCGGGCCTCATCGAGATGCCCTTCGGGGCGACGCTGCGCGAGATCATCTACGGCGTAGCCGGCGGCATGACGTCCGATACGGGCAAGGCGGTGAGCGACGGATTCAAGGCCGTCCAGATAGGCGGACCTTCAGGGGGCTGCCTGACCCGGGATCACCTCGACCTTCCTATTGATTTCGATTCTCTCAAAACTGTCGGCGCCATGGTCGGCTCCGGCGGCCTTGTCGTCATGAACAAGAACACCTGCATGGTCAGCGTGGCGCGTTTCTTCATGCAGTTCACCCAGCATGAGTCGTGCGGCAAATGCGTGCTCTGCCGGGAAGGAACGAAACAGATGCTGGCCCTGCTTGACGATATCATCGAGGGACGCGCCACAATGGAGACCCTCGATCTCCTTGAAGACCTGGCGGCGGCCGTTCAAAAAGGCTCGCTGTGCGGACTCGGCAAGACTGCACCGAATCCGGTCCTCTCAACAATGAAACATTTCCGCGACGAATATCTGGCTCACGTGCGGGACAAACGTTGTCCCACGGGAAAATGCAAGGCCCTGGTGAGACTCACCATCGATGAAGATCTCTGCAAGGGCTGCACTCTTTGCGCGGTAAAATGCCCCGTCGGCGCTATAACGGGGGAAAAAGGCAAACCGCACCACATCGACGACAAGGTGTGCAGAAAATGCTACATCTGCGTCGAAGCCTGCAAATTCAAGGCGATCAAAGGAGACTAACTAATGAACGGCACATTCGTCTTTATAGATAACAAAGAGATCCCCATCGAGAACGAACAGAATCTCCTGGAACTCATACGGAAGGCACGGGTGGACCTGCCCACCTTCTGCTATCACTCCGAACTCAGCATATACGGCGCATGCCGCCTCTGCATGGTACAGGTTGAAGGCATGGGCCTCGTTCCTGCCTGTTCGACCCCCCCGACCCCCGAAATGAAAGTCAGCACCAACACGGAAGAGATCCGTAAGATGCGAAAGATCATCGTGGAACTCCTGCTGGCCAACCACAGTCAAAATTGCCCGACCTGCCAGAAGAGTACCACCTGCCAGCTCCAGGCCCTTGCAAAGCGCTTCGGCATTACCAAGGTGCGCTTCAAGAACCAGCTCCGGGAAATGCCCCCGGACGAATCATCACCATCACTTGTCCGCGACCCGAACAAGTGCGTCCTCTGCGGTGATTGTGTCCGCATCTGCTCCGAGGTTCAATCCGTCGGTGCCATCGACTTCGCTTACAGAGGGGCACAGACGGTCGTCATACCCTCCTTTGGAAAGGCGCTCGACCAGGTGGAGTGCGTCAACTGCGGTCAATGCGCGCGTATTTGCCCCACGGGTGCCCTCACCCCGAAGTCGGAGGTGGACGAGGTCTGGAAGGACATCCACAACCCTTCCAAGGTCGTCGTCGCCCAGGTTGCGCCCGCCGTCAGGGTAGCCATCGGAGAGATGTTCGGCCTTCCCCCGGGGACCACCACAACGGGACAGATTGCGGCGGCTCTCAGGGCCATCGGCTTTGACAAGATATACGATACGTCGTTTACCGCCGACCTCACGGTACTGGAAGAGAGCGGCGAATTCATAAAGCGTGTCACCACCGGAGACAGAATCCCCCAGTTCACGTCCTGCTGCCCG
>DNYO01000092.1 GCA_003506795.1 Deltaproteobacteria bacterium | reverse complement strand
CTCCTCATTTGAAAAAGAAGTAGATGATCATCGCGGTTACGAGCGCCATCAGGGGGAGGGCGAACCAGATGATTTTGCCGAATGCGGCAGGTGACGGGTACGGCCAGGTTTTCTCCCTGAAGGAAAAGATGACCCCCTTGTCTTTATTCCAGTCAAGGTTCCACAAAAGACCAGCGGTGACATAAAGGAAGGAAGAGGCAAAGATGTTCGAGAACCATACGGCAGGATAATTCCCGTCACGAAAGAAAATGTACAGGTCGTAAAACCAGCTCACCGTAAACATCCACACGACAAATATTACCAGGGCCTGTTTGAGAGGCAGTTTCCTCGTTGCCAGCCTGTAAACGGAACCGATCGCCCAGGGGGCGCCAAGGAACGTCATCAGCGACATGAACCCGGCGTCAACGGCGTCCCAGGTTGGATCGCCGCTGTAGGGTGCTATAACGACCATGGCGGCCGCGGCAACAATGAAGGTTACGATTTTCCAGGGAGACAGAAGGAACTTCCAATAATCTCCGCGAGAGAATGCAAAAGAATGGCTGTCCGAGAGACAGACGATAAGGGCGAGTATACATGCCAGGATCCAGAGCAGTGTGTATATGGAGAAAAAAAGACCCATGTGCAAAGATTCGGCTCCTTCGAAACAGGCTGGTTTTGTCGGTAGTGTATCATCATTCGTTTTGTTTTGCACCGAGGGATGTCGGGTGCAGAAGGGCCCCGGACAACCGGCCTGGGGCACCGCGCCTGAAAACAAATTGAAACATTTCCGTACCCGGGGCACAATATAAGTATATAGGGTTGCTTGGCCATCTTCCCGTGCTACCGGGTTGTTGCTCCCCCTCCCGCGGCTGGTCATAACCGCAACTGCCGGAAAAGACGGTCCGGCGCATCGGTTAAAGTGGTAACCGAACAGGACAAAGGGTCGGCCATATGCTTGATCAGTTCATTATGATGTCGCACGTGGTTTTTGGCGTGTTTGCCATCCTCTTCGCCGTGGCCCTGTGTGCGGATGTCCTGAACGCCTCCGAGGCAAATCTTGCACGGATGAAAAAGCTGAGCTTGCTCGTTGCTTTGTGCGTCATCATGTCTTATGTGATCGGGGGTTACTGGTATGTGCTCTATTATGGAGAGCACCGGGACATCATTAAGGCCGGCTCGTGGCCATGGGCGCACACCTATTTCATGGAAGTAAAGGAACACCTGTTCTTCGTAATGCTGATCCTGAGCATTTATCTCCCGATAGCCGTTTACGGCAGTACCCCCTTTACCGGAAAAAAGACGAAGCGTTTTATACTTGGGATCTGTGTTCTGATCGTTCTACTCGGCCTTTTCATGGAGGTTTCCGGCGGAATCATCAGCAAAGGTGTGACGATGGGATTGTTGAGGAGGTAAGGCGTGAGAGAGGCAAGAATGGGAAGGTGCACCGCCGGTTTCGGTCTGTCCCTGGTCGCAACAAGTCTCTTGAACGCCCTGATTCTCGTTGCCAAAGAACTCAACGGCGATCTGATGAACGCTTTCAAATCGGCGATGGGGCACCACTGGGTGACACACGGCGCTATCGTGATCGGTATGTTTATTGTCCTCGGCCTTATTTTTTCCGCCGCGAACGCCGGGGAGCGATTTGATCACGGCAGGATGCTGAAATATATTGTGTTGGCCGTGGTTATCAGCGGGATCGTCGTCGCGGGGTTTTTTCTGCCCCATCTCAGAGCGGCAGGATAAGGAAGTCCCTTTCTCAACCCAACCAACTCAACTTTCCGTATAAAATTCTTCGCGATATTTTTTCAACACTGCCGCCGGAGCCTGCCTGGGGCCGCCGGAGCGGGTGGGGGGGATACCACGGGTTGCCATATCCCCGAAAGACGCTTATAATTAATTTCTAACAATTAGACGTTTAGAGTCGCAGACCAATCAGGCTCTCCGGGGGGTCCATGATCGTGTACAGCCCGTTGAAGAGGTCGCCGGATAATTGATGGACCTCCGAATAGGTCAAGACAGGGGGGTAGGGTTGGCAGTGACAGACAGGGGAAGAGCATGGGGGGAAAAGACCGGTGTAATGGGTACTCGGATATAATCCTGAAGGATTCGGAATTCGGGGATATGCTATCCCTGGAAGATGCCCGAAGAGTGCTGGAAAGCATGCGCCTCCGCCAGGCGGATCTGGAGATGCAGAATGAGGAACTTAGAAAGGTACAGGAGGCCATTGAGGAGGGGAGACGGAGACTCGCCGATCTTTACGACAGTGCGCCTGTCGGTTACCTGACCCTCAACCAGGGTGTGATAGATGAGGCGAACCTGACGGCCTCGGCGTTGCTGCGTTTACCCAGGCAGCAGCTTATGGGTATCCCGTTTCAGCAATACGTTGATCCGGACCATAATGATGAATATTTCAAGCACCACCAGAGCGTGCTCGAGAGCAATAAAAGGGCTGCTTGCGAGCTTCGGTTGCGAAATAGCGACGGGGAAGCGTTCTGGGCCCGCTTTGAAAGCGTTCCCTTCGGCCGGGCAGGAAGCGATCTTGGATCCGTCTCGCTCTATACCGCAATCATCGATATCTCCGAAAGAAAGAGGGCAGAGGAAGCACTTCGTGAGAGCGAGGAGAAATACCGGGCCCTCGTCGAGAGCGTCAACAGTGTTATCGTCCGCATCGACAACGAAGGCCGCGTCATCTTTCTCAACGATTACGGACGTGATTTCTTCGGTTATTCGATGGACGAATTGGAGGGTAAAGGCCTTGTGGGAACCGTCCTGCCCTCGGAGGCCGCGGGTCACCTCAACATAAAATCTCTCCTTGCTTACATGGCCGAGCATCCCGAGGAGTACCGGGAAAAAGAGATCGAGAACAGGCGCCGGAACGGAGAAAGAGTCTGGGTCTCATGGACCACGAAGACTTTACATGATAAAGAGGGCCGTTTCGCCGGGATACTTGCCGTAGGGAACGACGTCACCCAGAGGAAGAGGCTCGAAAGGGAGATACGGCAGGCTCAAAAGATGGAAGCCGTCGGCAC
>DNYO01000134.1 GCA_003506795.1 Deltaproteobacteria bacterium | reverse complement strand
CGTCGTCCCCGTCCTGGATATGAGGCTCAAGTTCGGCCTCACGGAGACCGAAAAGACGGTCAACACATGCGTCGTTGTCGTCGAGGTGTCCTTTGAGGGAGAAACCATCATTGTGGGCGCCCTCGTGGATTCCGTGCAGGAGGTATTCGAGATGGACCAGAGCCTCGTTGAGCCCGCACCGAAGATGGGGACCCGGCTGAGAACCGACTTCATAAAAGGCATGGGAAAGAAGGATGACGGCTTCATTATCCTTCTCGACATAGCGAAGGTCTTTTCCTTCGAGGAGATCACCGGCCTGACGGGGCAGGACCTGGCAGACAGCCCTGTCGCAGTCAACGAATAAAGCACACTGCAGGATAATCCCCTGGTTGTACCCCCCCACCAGACCCCTTCGAGCCCCCCCTCGGAGGGGTTCTTTTTCCCGGCGCGGCCGTTCAATGCCCGTCGAGCACTTCACGCACGGTCAGCAGTATGTCTTCGAGGGAAACCGGCTTCTTGAGAAGCCGGAACTGACCGCCCGACAATCCCCTGCGCAGTATCACGTCGTCCGTGTATCCGCTGTAGAAGACCGCCTTGATACCAGGTTTGACCGCACGGGCGGCATCGAGGACTTCCCTGCCGTTCCTGCCGGGCATCACGACATCGAGGAAAAGGAGTTCGACTGTATCCCTGTTCTCCATAAACCGCTCGATCGCCTCATCGCCACGGGAGGCTTCAAACACGGTGTAACCGTAACGCTCCAGTACATTTTTCGTGAATGCCCGAAGAGACGCGTCATCTTCCGCGAGAAGTATTGTCTCCGATCCGCCCCGGGGCTCAAGGGCGCCTTTCTGTTCCGGATTGTCCATGCCCTTCCCGATAAGAGGAATGCCGATCGAGAAGACGCTCCCCTTACCCGGTTCACTTTCCACATGGATGTATCCACCGTGCTGTTCAACGATCCCGAAGGCCATGGAAAGGCCGAGGCCTGTTCCCTTGCCCGGCTCTTTTGTGGTGAAAAAGGGTTCGAAGACATGCTCCCTGGTTTTTTCGTCCATTCCGGCACCGTCGTCGGTGCATGAGATAACGGCATATGGCCCTTCCTTTCGGAACCCGTTGGTCTTCAGGAACGCGCTGCTGATGACCGTCTTTTCAATACGGACCGTTATCTTGCCCGCATTTGATACGGCGTCCCGGGCATTCGAAACCAGGTTCATCAACACCTGCTCGATCTGGAGGCGATCGGCCATTATCACCAGCTCCTCGTCCGCCGGCAGCACCGTAAACCGGATCTCCTCGGTAAGCAGACGGGAAAGGAGCTTCTTCGACTCTTTTACGACATGATTGAGATCGAGAGGCTTCATGTTCAGTATTTGCTTGCGGCTAAAGGCGAGCAGGCTGCGGGTCAGGTGGCTTGCCCTCTCCGTTGCCGAGAGGATCTCCTTTACATGGAGCTGGCCCGGGTCATCCGGTTTCAACCTGATCTGGAAAAGCGAGGCATAACCCATGATGACCGAGAGGAGGTTGTTGAAGTTATGCGCTATCCCGGCGGCGAGTTTCCCTACCGCCTCCATCTTCTGGGAATGAAGGAACTGATCTTCAAGACGCTTGCGCTCCGTGACGTCCCGTATCGATTCTATGGCGCCGATCCTGTTCCCATCCATATCGAAAAGGGGTGCCGCCGCGCCCCAGAGGTGCCGTGGTTCCGCGCCATCCGCCATTCTTACCCGGGCTTCGGCATACAGTTCGTGCCCCGACTGCCTCATGAACTGGTATCTGTCTTCCAACCCGGGATATTTCCCCTGGACGGCGTCGATGAGCATGGGCCGCCTTTCTCCATAAAACGCCTGTGCATATGCAAAATCACCCTTGCCCAGCATGTCCTGCTTTTTCTTTCCCGTCATGGTCTCCATGGCCCGGTTCCAGGCAATGATCTTCTTGTCGTTGTCTATGACAAGGGTCCCGTCGGGAAGAAAGTCTATGATATCGAAAAGCCTCCTCCGTTCCGCCTCGAGGGCTTGAGAAGTCAGTTCCATTTCGGTTATGTCCCGAAGGAATGCGAGTGTCACGGGCTCTCCCTGGAGGACCATGCCCGTTGCCGACACCTCGATAATGATGACCTTTCCATCCGCCCTTAGCCCCCGGAACTTATACTGGGGAGGCTCGCTGCGGCCCTGCTGTCTCCCGCGGTTTCTTTCCATCACCATGTCGCGATCATCGGGATGGAGCCAGTTAAAAGGCCGGCCGTTTATCACCTCGTCCCTCTCGTAACCGAATATGTCCAGGAAGCGCCGGTTGACATAGATATGCCGGTCTCCGGAGAGAATGGCCACGCCGTCCTTCATATGTTCGATGACCGTCCGGTACCGTTCCTCGGTTTCGAGCAGGATCTCCTCGGTATGCCTGCGCTCCGTCACGTCCCGCGCGATACCGCAAACGCCCGTGGTCCGCCCCGTGTCGTCCCGCATGGGTACCTTGATCACGTGGGCGATCACGGTGCGTCCCCTGACGGGTATGCTGTTCTCCGTCTCGACCGTTTCACCCTGCAGGACCCGCCGGTCATGTTCCTGGATCCATCCGGCCGTTTCCTCGTCGAAAAGCTCCCTGTCTGTTGCACCGATCAGTCTTTCCGCCGGTATTCCCACAAGTTCCGCCATGGCGGGATTGACGGCGACGTATCTCAGGTCCCTGTCCTTGATGAACATCGTGTCCTCTGTCGCTTCAAAGAGAGTACGGAATCGCTCCTCGTTCTGAAGATGTGCTTCCATCCCTTTCTCCGGCGTGATGTCCGCCATGATCCCCCTGAGGCCGGTACTGCCGTCGGGGAAGATGACCGGGGAGGAATAGACCATGACAGGGAACTCGGAGCCGTCTTTTCGCCTGATGGTGTAACGGGAGGGATCGGTGAGCGCTCCCTCGGTCTTGCGGCGGAAACGGTCCATTGCGGCCTGGCGCTTCTCGCCACTGACGAGATCGAAAATTTTCATGCCGTGAAGCTCTTCACTCCGGTAGCCCAGTGCCTGGCACCCGGCTTTGTTGATGTAGCTTATGGTACCGTCGCGATCCGCTTCAAATACTGTTTGAGGCAGAAGATCGAAAGAGTTCATACGCGCCCTCGGAGAACGAGACGTTCTGTTCCCTTGTGGAAACTGGTGGAGACTCCCATGCTAACCCCCTTTAACGCACCTGTGCTTATGATATGCTGTTTATACAATTATCGGCAATAGGGGAAAACCCTGAATTTTTGCTAGTGTTCAGCCGGTATCAGCGAAAACCTGACATTGGGTGAACATTCGAATTCTTGATATCAGTATTGGCAGGTGATACGGTCAAATGAGCGACAGGTCGCCGTCACAGCGCAGGCACTATACGCCAGGGGAAGGCCTCGCCCTGGTCAGAGTTTCCCCTTGACACCATCGTACCATATGGTACACTTTTAATATCAGATAGTACATACTCAGGAGATACCAATGCCGGTAGCAGAAAAAGCCATCCAGAACAATCCGAGAAGCCGGGAAGGCAGGGCAGCGCTCGCAGGGATGGTCATGCGCCTCTTCGACCACTGGGACGTTTCCGCCCAGGA
>DNYO01000070.1 GCA_003506795.1 Deltaproteobacteria bacterium | reverse complement strand
CATCGGCCTGTGCCTCGGCCTCAGTCTGAATTTCTGTTGCGTCTGGCGAGTACTTGACAAGGTAAGCCTTAAGCTCGTCGTCAAGGTTGCCGAACGTTGTCTCCCTCACGGGAAGCCCGGTTCCGTCCTCAACAGGGGCCTTTGGGGGATTCAGAGGAGGTTGTTTTGAAGTGTTTTTCGCCATTTTGAATTCTATTACCTATTCATCATCTTCTGCTTCCCCGCAGGAACTCCGTTAGCCCGGTCCGCGGGCCTCCGGACAATGTCAGCAAATCTGCAAACTCTTTTCGTATTGGGATTGTATACCTTGCTGCATCGATTTCTTCAACAGAAAAATCCGCCCACCGACGATGAACGTATCTACTAAGTGCCGCGCCAGCTTTAGTTCTACGGGCAAGTGACGATAATTACAATGATGTGATATGTGTGGAGGGCCGATTGGGGCGGCTTTCCGGACGGGACGTTATTCCACCGGTGGAGGGGTAATATGCGCAATGCCAGCAACCAACCTATCACTTTGCGCCTTCTCAAGGTCCTGATGTATAAGGTACCTATCTACATCTACGCAAAAGACAACAACCACCGAATCACATATGCCAATCGCCGCCTTCTGGAAATGTGTGGCCTGAGCGAACAGGAACTGCTGGGGAAGACCAGCGCCGTCGTAAAAACGCTTCCAGGGAAATCGTACTTAAAACGGTCACGCTGCTACGACGAAAAAGTGTTGAAAACCGGAACCTCTCTGTACAATATTCTGGAATGGTTCAAATCCGCGGAGGGCAAATGTCATTTCCGGTCATGGAAGCTGTCCCTCGTCAACGGCCAGGAAACGTCGGGCCTGCTGAGCGTTTCGCTTGACGTGACCGGAGAAATAACGAAAGAGGACCATCTTGAGGATCAGCAGACCCTTCTGCAGACGGTCATGGATATCGTCCACCATCCCCTTTGGTTCAAGGACGTAAGCGGAAAGTATGGGTACCATAACAAGGCCTTCGAAAGCTTCCTGGGCCAGACGGAATTGATAGGAAAGACTCCATACGATGTACTTCCGCAGTATCTCGCCCACTTTCACGACGAACAGGACACGGAGATAATCAACAAGGCCGTTGCCGTATCTTATAAGGCGCCGGGCTATCCGCTAAGATCGGAATATACGGTTATAAACAAGAAAGTCCCTTTCCTGCGCGCCAACGGGAAGATTGGCGGCGTCGTGGGAATGATCATAGAAGCCCCGGACGAGCGACGGAGGAACGATTCGCTGGCGGATATTTTCTTCAAGCACGCCGATCAGGGCGTACTCGTTCTTGACGAATGCAGGATCATAGACTGCTCCGACGTGGCGCAGCAGATGTTGGGCAGAACGCGGGACGAGCTTGTTTCAATGGATATAGGCAGTCTCGTCCCGGACTACCAGCCTGACGGGTCGTCGTCTGAAGACGCGATTTGCCAGGCCCTCGAAAACACGGCGGACCCCGGGCACCGGCGGCACGAAATCATCTTCCGCAAGGGGGACCAGTCTTTGCTGCATGCCCGGGTTTGCGCACTTCCGTTCCAGGACGGCGGCAAGACGCTGATATGCGCCCTCCTGGAGGATATCTCCGACAGGAGATGGATGGAGTCCGTCTTACAGCAATCCAGGAGTCTCATTGATACCCTGATCGAGTCATCGAACGATGGGGTCGCGCTTGTGCGTCGGGACGGAGACGTCGTCAAGACGAACGGCGCCCTCGAGGCCCTGTTTTCCGAGGGCGAAATTTATCTGCTTCCCAACGATGAGATCGCAAAGAGCCTGAGATCGCTGATCAGCCTGCTTCCCGTCCCTTCTCGTGCCGTGGAGCTCAGAGGGATAACGAGGTGCAGGGAACGAAAGTATGTAGAAGTAAGCGTCCGGGAAGTCAACTACGGCGGGAGCGAGACCCTGCTGGTGACCAGCCGCGATCTTACCCGCGAGGCGCTCTCGGACGAACGCGTCATATTCGACTGGACGCAGAACAGAAAACTGGCGGGTTACCTGTCGGAGCCCATCTTCGAGATCCATTCTGACGGCACCGTGCGTTACTTCAATCGGGCCGCGAGAAACCTGTTCGGGTATTCGATGCAGTTCTTTGCCGATGGAACAAGGAATATACTTTCTTTCATAGCTCCCGAGGACAGGTCTCGTTTTTGTAAGAGCCTGTCGTCCCTCGCGTGTGGTGAAAGAAACGGGGCCATATCCTACACCGGCCTGAAGGCAGACGGGACCAGGTTCAAAGTGACCGTTCTATCGGTACCGGTCAACATCAAGGCAGATGGCCACATGCATTTCAGGGGCATCATCCGTGGTGCAACACACGCGGACGCCGAAATCCCCAGGTCAGGCGATTCAACGTACGAATATCTCTATAAGGCGGTGTTTGAAAATTCCGGCGGAGCGATTGTGATCATCGAGCAGACCCTTTCAGTAACAAGCGCCAATGCCTATTTCCACCGATTGACGGGTCATTGCAGGGACGGTATGCAGGCAAGCCTCAATATAGCCGATTTCCTGGACCACAGGAGCGTAAAGAGGATCGAACGTTTCACGAAGAAACTGCCGTGTACGACCAACCCGATCTGTTTGAGGCGACGGTTCTTGAGCGGGGAGGGGAGAGGAGAAGGGTGTTTGTGACGATAAACGTCATTCCCGAGACGATGCAATACGTCCTTTCTCTGATCGAGAGCGCTGTTCAGCATCCCTTACCTTTTTGTGCCGATATGAAACCCGCTGTCCGGCCAGACGACGAGTTCCCGTCGGACAAGGTCCGGTTTGCCGGCTGAGGCCCGTTTTCCCGTGTTGATGTCCGGCCGAAGTAAGTTCGTGATTGAACCGTTCTTTATGCATCAGCGGGCACAGAGACGGCCAAAGATATTGCATGAAAGGCTGAATCCACTCACCGAAGAGTTTCTTCATATCTGCAAGCTCTTCCGATGTTCAGCAAAAAACCCCTCCAGGCACATACTAACGTACTAACTAAGTAAGATGTTGTTGTAGGCTATGTGACGATGATGAACGACGGGCTGGAGTCTCGGGGCGGTCCTTCCCGGGACCTCCTGGCGAAAGTCGTTTCGCCTCAGCGATGGACCCTGTAGAAAGCGCCTTTTGCCACGGTGCGTGTCGACAACATGCAGCTCTTCCTGGGCTCGAGGCTTTTAAGCCAGGTTTCGTCCATGCCATATGTCCGGGACACGCCCTTGTACAGGACAGGCTCTACCATGAAGACTACCTTCGTGGCCGTATTGAGGAGGATGTTCTCGCTGAAGCGGGTAGGGTTCTGGGTCGATAAAATGATCCCCAGGCCGAACTTCCGGCATTCCTGCGTGATCTTCGTGATCTGCTGCTCTATCTTGGCGATGTCGAGGAAGAAACTGCACTCGTCTATGATGACGTAGTGCCGTACCGCCTTGGCGTACCCGGCCTTCTGAAAGTTTTCTACGAGGCGCTTCAGGATGTAACAGGTGACGATCTTTTTCTGTTCGTCCTCGATGTACTTGATGTTGATGCGCGCGTTCCGTAGCGAGAACTCGTTCTTGATGAAGACGCCGACGTTGTTTATCTGCTGCACCCGGTTCTTCAGGCCGATGAGTCCCTTCGGGTCCGAGTACGTCATGAAATCGCTGTCGTTGAGCAGGCCCTTCTTCAGGTACTCCCGGTAC
>DNYO01000114.1 GCA_003506795.1 Deltaproteobacteria bacterium | reverse complement strand
GGAAAGGTGACTACATCATGGGGGGGCGGACAAAGAACTCCCATGGGATCAAAATTCATTTCCCTAAGGAATCACCCTTTCCTGGAATGCCCGTGGAGGGACCGGATCGCCGCTTCATGGCCATGGTGGCTTATCTTGGCGGGGAGTTCCATGTCTGCGGCGAGAAGTGGTACGGGTCGAATATCGCTAATCCGAGCCGAGGTCTGCCGAGGTCCGTTCTGGTCGTAGTTCTGAACGACCCCGACACATGCGCGCCCTTTGCTTTTATGTCAGCCAATCTCATCAGCGCCATGCGGACTGGTGCGATGCCTGGTCTGGGGGCAAAATACCTGGCACGCAAGGATTCCAAGGAGATCGGTATTATAGGGGCCGGCGTGATCAGCCGTGGTAGTTTGCTCTCTCTGGCGGAGGTATGCAAGAACGCCGAGAATATTAAGGTGTACGACCTTTTCCCGGAGAAATCTGCTTCTTTCTGTGCCGAGATGGCAGGCCTGCTTAAGAAAAATGTCCACCCAGTATCTAGTCTCGATGAGGCTGTTATTGGATCCGACGTGGTCAACATGGCCGCCGCCGGCGCCAACCCGCCCCATATCAAGGGCGAGTGGCTCAAGCCAGGTTCGCTGCTTTCAATGCCAGCAGGCGGAGTCCTTGACGACGGGTTCGTGCTGCACGGGGCCGACCGGGTTGTCATCGACAGTTTTGAGATGCACAAGACATTCCGCGAGGAAGGGGAACTTGGGAATCTCCAGGCTTCCACCGCACTCGCCTCCCGGTACTTGTTCCAGCACATTGAGAAGGGCGAGATGACGGAGGACCAGATCACGAACCTTGGTGACGTCGTGGCTGGCAAGAAGCCTGGGCGCATCAGCGATTCCGAGCGTATCCTCTACATTCAGGGCGGCTTGCCCGTGGAGGACTTGGCTTGGGGTTTGACAGTCTACAAAAAGGCCGTGGAAATGGGGATCGGCACAGAACTCAAGCTCTGGGAATCCGCACACTGGATGTAAAGAGATCACCTGGGGCTCCCACGCGGTGAGGGGCCCCAGGCTGACCCCGAACCTGTGAGGAGGGTTTTTTAATGCAAGGTAAGCCGGTGAAATTTTTATACCTGTCCGAACCTGAGATGATAAAGGCAGGAGTCTTGGACATGAAGCAGTGTGTAGGGGTCGTGGACGAGGTCTTCCATCTCTTGGGCAAGGGTGACTATCTGATGGGGGGACCGCGCGAAAACGAGCACGGCCTCATGATTTGGTTTCCCGAGAAAAAACGTTTCCCTAACATGCCTGTTGAGGGGCCGGATCGCCGTTTCATGGCGATGGTTGCGTATCTGGGAGGTCGTTTCAATGTCTGCGGGGAAAAGTGGTATGGGTCCAACGTGGCCAACCCCAAGAAGGGACTTCCCAGGTCGATTCTGACCGTCATGCTGAACGATTCTGAAACTTCTGAGCCCCTCGCCATAATGTCTGGGAATCTTGTCAGTGCCATGAGAACTGGGGCCGTGCCAGGTGTGGCGGCGAAATACTTGGCCCGTCCAGGTGCCGTTTCCTGCGGATGCGTAGGTGCCGGTGTTATTAATCGCGCCTGCCTAATGGCCATCGCGGAGGGCGTGAGGACTTTGAAAAGAGCTACCATCTATGACTTGGATATGGGAAAAGCTATAGCTTATGCGAAGGAAATGACTACCCTGCTGGGTATCGAGGTGACTCCTGTGGCCACTCTGAAGGAAACCATCGTCGATGCGGATGTTATCAGCGTGGCTACCGCCGGTGTGAGCAAGGCAACAATTCCCACGGAATGGCTGAAGGAGGGATCGCTTCTTACCTTAACAGGAACCGCGGAGTTGACTGACGATGTTTACCTGGAGAACACGGTTATCGCCGATAACTGGAAGATGCACCAGGCTTGGCTCGTGGAGGGAGAGGAGCACCCCAAGGGAGTGGAAAGTATCCTCAGCTGGGCTCCTTCGGCGCCTATCATCAAGCTCATCCTTGCAGGGAAAATGACCCATGGCGATATCCGGAGTCTTGGTGACATAGCGACTGGTGAAGTTCCCGGACGTAAGGACGACAAGGAGCGCATCGTTTTTGTCACCGGAGGCATGCCCGTGGAGGATGTGGGCTGGAGCTATCAGATATACCTGAACGCGCAGGAAAAGGGGATCGGTCAAGAGTTGAAGCTTTGGGATGAACCCCATTGGTTCTAGACGAAGGATCGCGTCCGTCCAAGGAAGGACACCTGCAGTCAATCCTGCGGGAAATTCCTCCTTGGACGGGTGGGCTTTTGATGATGCTTATGGCAACCGCGCTGTGGGGTTCAGAGGGTCTGCCTCTTCGAATTGCTATTAGAGAGGGCCTTACGCCGGAGGTAATTGCCCTGATGCGCACGGGAGTTGCCACCGTTGTCCTTGTAACAGTGGCTTTATTCCGGGATCCAGGTGTCATCTTTCTGCGGCGCGGTGACGCGGGTCTCCTTGCGTTCAATGGGCTCATGGGTGTTGCGATATGTGCGACCGCAGCATCTGTCGCTATGTCTCGGATTCCGATAGGTTTGACGTTTCTTCTTATCAACACAGCCCCGCTGTGGGTTATGGCCTTTTCGCGTATCCTCCGTGGCGAGCCTATTACGCGCCAACGTTTATTTGCGGCGGCAATGGGACTATGTGGCGTGTGGGTTGCATTGGGAATTGGCACTGTTGGTGCGAAAGTCCTGGATCCTCTTGGAGTGGGGGCTGCCCTTTTAACGGGGTTTGCATATGCTGTCTATGTCTTCAATGGTAGTAGCCATGCTACCTGGCGGGTCGACCGCTTTCGACTGTATGTCCAGACTTTTATCTGGGGGTTTGTTGTACTGGCCCTTATTGTTTTGCCAGTCCGGGGATTTGCTCCTCTGGCTACAGCTAGTGCGAAGGCCTGGATTTCCGTGGCCTACCTTGGTATTTTCCCCACCGTAGGTGCCTTTGGCCTTCTGATGATGGCATTAAAGAGGATATCAGGGACTGCAGCAGCGATCGCATCCATGGCAGAGATCCCGTTTTCTATGTTCTGGTCCTGGGTATTCCTGGGTGAGCGAGTGGGGCTTTCGGCGGTCTTGGGAGGAATCCTAATAGTGGTTTCGGTCACAGCTGTCCAAAATAACCAG
>DNYO01000082.1 GCA_003506795.1 Deltaproteobacteria bacterium | reverse complement strand
AAACCGTCCTGTTCCTCCCAGTCCATCGCCTTGAAGGACCGGGCGTAATAGACGTTCTGTTCCAGTTGTTCAAGGTTGTCGCAACCGATGACGGCTGTAGCGATCTGCTGGGAGAGCGCGTACCGAAAGAACGCCTCCATTGATGTATAGAAGGTGAGTTTTGATGTAAAGCCGCGAATGTATATCTTCATGCCGATCACGCCGACATTCTTCTGTGCTGCCAGCGGCATCGTCTCTTCGAGAAAACTGTTGTATGAAGCTTCGGCCGGATTGACGGGCACAAGCATTGTGTCGAAATCAAATCGCATCAGGCACTCCTTGATTACCGCGGGGCTCTGATGCCCGGTGACTCCGATGAATCGCGTAAGGCCCTGTTCCCTTGCCTCAATGAAGGCATCGATTGCCCCGCCGGTAGCGAAGATCGCATCCACATCCTGAGGAGTCCTGACATCATGTACCTGCCAGAGATCGAGATGATCGGTCTTCATGTTGCGCAGTGTCTCATGGAGATGCTCGAGAGCGCCTTCTTTCGTCCTGGCGTGGGACTTGCTGGTCAGAAAAACATCCTTCCTGCGTTCCCGCAGCGCCTTGCCGTAATACTCTTCGCTCCCGTCATAAGCCCGGGCGGATTCAAAATAGTTGATGCCCAGATCAAGCGCCCGGTTTATCAATGTGTAGGTTTCTTTATCCTGCCCATGAGAACGCAGAATTCCTTCTCCGCCGAGACCCATGATGGTGGCCTCGAATCCTGTTCTGCCAAGCTTGCGTTTTTCCACTCCGTGGAACCTTTCGATATTTTATTATTCGCTGCTGTCGGGTTTGAAGATCGCGCCGCCAGCCGCGCCGGTAACAATTTTAGCATAGCGTGCCATGTAACCCTCGGTGATCTTCGGTTTGGGTTTCTTCCACGCCTTTCTTCTCTTCTCCATTTCGCTCCTGGTAACTTTGAGGTCGATGGTCTTCTTCACAAGGTCTATCTCGACAATGTCGCCGTCCTTGACGAGGGCAATCGGTCCGCCCTCCGCCGCCTCCGGCGATACGTGTCCAATGCACAGGCCGCGGGTGCCCCCCGAAAACCGTCCATCCGTAATGAGAGCGCAAGCGGTATCAAGCCCTCTTCCCGCCAGGATACTTGTCGGGGTGAGCATTTCTCTCATCCCCGGTCCCCCCTTCGGACCTTCATATCGGATAATCACCGCATCACCCGCCCATATCTTACCTTCCATGATCGCCTGGCCGGCATCTTCTTCGCTGGCGAACACGCGGGCTTTTCCCTCGAAATGCCAGATACTCTCACTGACGCCTATGCGTTTCACGATCGCTCCCTCGGGCGCCAGGCTTCCCGTTAACACCGCGAGACCGCCTTTTTCGTGATATGCGTGCTCGACAGTACGAATCACTTCCCGGTCAGTTGCATCGGCTCCCTTCAGGAGATCGGACACCTTCTTTCCGGCGACCGTGATACAGGACTTCTTAATCAGGTTCTTCCGGGAAAGCTCCTTCATGATCCCGAAAACACCGCCGGCCTCATTCAGATCTTCCAGGTGATGGGGTCCGGCCGGGCTCATGTTGCAGATGTGAGGGACCTTCTCCGATATCGCATCGAAGAGAGAAAGCGGAAGTTTAAAGCCGCCCTCGTGAGCGATGGCCGGAAGGTGCAACGCCGTATTTGACGAGCCCCCAAAAGCCATGTCCACGGTAATGGCATTCTTGAACGCATCGAGAGTCATGATGTCCCTCGGTTTCACATCCTTCCTGATAAGGTCCACTATCGCGATACCCGTTTCTTTGGCAAGCCTGATCCTGGCCGCGTGGACCGCCGGGATTGTGCCGTTCCCCCGAAGGGCAATCCCCAACGCCTCGGAAAGACAGTTCATAGAGTTCGCCGTGAACATACCGCTGCACGACCCGGCGCCCGGACAGGCGCACTCTTCCAGCATGGCAAGTTCTTTCGTATCCATGAGGCCGCCGGCAACCTTCCCCACTCCTTCAAAAACAGATATGAGATCCACCGGTTTTCCTTTGAAGCGCCCTGCCAGCATCGGCCCGCCGCTGACCATTATGCTCGGGATGTTAAGACGCATGGCCGCCATCATCATACCAGGGATAATCTTGTCGCAATTAGGGATCAATACGAGGCCGTCAAAAGGATAGGCCTTCGCCATAACTTCGACGGAATCGCAGATGAGTTCCCGCGAACCGAGGGAATACTTCATCCCCTCATGGTTCATTGCGATGCCGTCACAGATACCGATCGTCGAAAACTCCATGGGCGTTCCGCCGGCCATCCTGATGCCGTCCTTTACCGCCTGGGCTATTCTGCCGAGGTGTATGTGTCCCGGGATGACCTCGTTTGCGGAACTCGCAATGCCTATGACGGGTCTTTCAAGTTCTTCCTTCAAATACCCCATGGCGCCGAAAAGACTCCGGTGCGGTGCCTTCTCGAGACCTTTCTTCATTTTGTCAGACCTCATGAATCTCTCCTTCGGCAAGAAAATATCGTATTGGCTCAGACGGATCGACAATTCGTCTTTAAGATATACAAGATTATTACACGGAGAGCGACTTTTCAATAGAATAGTGGGATTGGGATTCAGCCCACCGGTGGTTTCCTGCCGGATTGCCGATATCTGAAATAGTCGCTGATGATCCGCCCGTGATCGAAGGCGATGACCGAAGGCAGGCTGTCGGCTGTAAAGACGGCTGCTCTTGCAGCATCGTCCCGTCCCTCCAGCACACCGGTACCATCACCGATAAATACGACGGAGACGGTATGAAACCTGGGGTCGCGGTCCGGACTCGAGTATACATGAAACTGTTCGATAAGTCTGACGTCCAGGGATGTCTCTTCCCTGGCCTCCCTGACTGCCGCTTCTTCCACCGATTCTCCGACATCGACAAAACCCCCCGGTAATGCCCATCCCGGCGGAGGATTCTTCCGCTCGATAAGAATGATTCCTCCCTGAAACCTCACGATGACGTCGACAGTCAACAACGGAGTTTTCAATGTATGCGCCACGGCGCTGCCTCCTTTCTTCATCGTTCCTGATAAATATTTACAAACCCTGCCCCATCGTGGTAATCATCATCACACATGGATCTTGGGCTTATTATCGACAGTCACTCCCACTGGGGGCCCTCCCTT
>DNYO01000206.1 GCA_003506795.1 Deltaproteobacteria bacterium | reverse complement strand
CAAACCGCCTCTGGCACTGGGCCATGAGATAGCCGGTACCGTTATCGCCGGCGACCCGGCCTGGATCGGCAAAGAAGTCATCATCCCCGCCGTTATGCCCTGCAGACAGTGCATACTCTGCAAGACCGGCAGGGGCAACAGATGTCTGGCGCAGAAGATGCCCGGCAACTCCATCGGCGTGTACGGCGGTTTCGCAAGCCATATCGTCGTTCCGACCATCGACCTGTGCCTCGTACAGGACAAAAAAGGTTACGCTCTGGAACAGCTTGCCGTCGTAGCAGACGCGGTTACCACCCCGTACCAGGCATCTAAAAGAGCCGACCTTCAGCCTGGCGACAACGTCATCATCATCGGCGCAACCGGCGGCGTGGGCGTGTACATGGCCCAGACCGTGAAGGCACTCGGAGCGAAGACCGTCATCGGTATCGCCCGGAACCCCGAGAAACTCAAAAGGGCCCTTGACTATGGTTGCGACTATGTCATCAGCACCCTCGACAAAACCAACAAAGATGTCGTCGGCGAATGGAGAACCATCTGCAAATCCAATGGCCTTCCCAATACAGGCTGGAAGATCTTCGAGGTTACCGGCTCCAAGGCAGGTCAGGAACTCTCGCTCGACCTCCTCTCTTTCGTAGGCAAACTTATTCTCGTCGGCTTCGGCATGGCGAAGAGCGAGTACATGTTCTCCAAACTGATGGCCTTCGACGCCGAAGTTATCGGTACCTGGGGCTGTCTGCCTGAGTATTACCCGATCGTCCTCGACATGGTCCTCAGCAAAAAGATCCAGATCGATCCCTTTGTTGAAGTAAGGCCCATGAGCACGATCGCGGCAACTTTTGACGAGATTCACAAGGCAGGCTCGCCTGCAAAACGTGTTGTCTTGAAACCTGATTTTTAAGGTTCTACACAAAAACTTTTAGGAGGAAAGTATGGGATTAGAATGGATGCCAAGAGAAGGCGGATTAAAAAACCATGACAGGCACGGTACACAGTGGTGGGGCACGGAAGCTCCCTGCACAGTCTACGAAAAAAGACCCCTGAAAGACCCGAAGGGAAACGTGATTCCCGGTCTGTTCACCGCGTGGATCAGACTTAACAACCCGACTCAGTACAACTCCTACACCACAGAGATGGTGAAGGGCGTCATCGCCGGCTTCGAGAATTCCTCTACGGACCGTTCCGTCGTCGCGACGATATTCACCGGCACGGGACCCAACGCCTTCTGCACCGGCGGCAACACGAAAGAATACTCCGAGTATTACAGCATGAGACCCGAAGAATACGGCTCATACATGGAACTTTTCAACAACATGGTTGACTCCATCCTCATGTGCAAGAAACCGGTCATCTGCCGCGTAAACGGTATGAGAGTGGCCGGCGGCCAGGAAATCGGCCTTGCCTGTGACCTCGCAATCTCCTCCGACCTCGCCATTTACGGCCAGGCCGGTCCCCGTCACGGTTCAGCCCCTGTGGGCGGTTCTTCAGACTTCCTCCCCTGGTTCCTCTCCGCCGAGGATGCAATGTGGAACTGCGTGAGCTGCGAGATGTGGTCAGCATACAAGATGAAAGCCAAGAACCTCATCTCCAGAGTCCTCCCCGTCCTGAAGGACGACAAGGGAGCCTGGGTACGGAACCCGCAGGTCATCACCGATGCCTACGTGAAAAACGGCGAGATCGTTTACGGCGAGCCTAAGTCGGGCCAGGAAGCAAAAGACGCCCGCGCGTGGGTCAACGAAAAGCTGAAAAACAACGACTACGACTTCTCACTCATCGACGCAGAAGTCGACAAAGTTGTCTGGACATTCGCCAATCTCTTCCCCGGCTGCCTGATGAAATCCATCGACGGTATCCGCCAGAAGAAAAAATCCTACTGGGATGTCATGAAGAACGACCACAGGTACTGGCTGGGAACGAATATGATGGGCGAGGCCTTCGCAGGCTTCGGCGCCTTCAACACCAAGAAGATCACAGGCGTCGACACCATCGACTTCATCAAGAACCGCCAGCTCATCGCCGACGGCGTACTGAACAACGAAGCATACTTCGGAGAAATCCTCGGGAAACCGCAGGCGAAGTAGAAAACCAAAATATCTTAGGGGGGATTTTTCCCCCCTATTTTTTTTGAAAGAAGGAGATGCATCATGGCCTTTACACATATAACATTTGAAAAAAAGAACAAGGTCGCAACGATTACGCTCAACGAACCGGTGTCAAACTGGTTGACCATCCTCATGATGAGGGAGATCAACGAAGCTATCATGGACGTCAAAAAAGATCCGACGATCCAGCTTCTCGTCTTCGACCACGCCGGCGAAAAAGCGTTTTGTGACGGTGTGGACGTGGCAGATCATACCGCGGACAAGGTCAACGACATGATCGAGGTCTTCCACAGGATGTTCCGGCTCATGGAAGAACTGGACTGCACCACGGTGGCACTGGTGAACGGAAGGTCCCTGGGCGGCGGATGCGAACTCATGAGCTTTTGCGACATCGTCATCGCATCTGAAAAAGCGAAAATCGGCCAGCCCGAGATTGCTGTCGGGGTCTTCCCTCCCATCGCCGCGGCATGGTTCCCGAAGATCATCGGCCTCAAGAACACCTACGAACTTCTCCTGACAGGCAAGATCATAGGAGCGAAAGAAGCACAGGCAATGGGCCTGGTAAACGTCGTTCTGCCTGTAGAGAACTTCAAGGCAGAGGCTGAAAAGTTCATGGCCGACTTCCTGAAACAGAGCAGACCTGTGGCGATGTGGACCAAACGCGCCATCAAGGCGGGGCTGAACGTCAATTTCCTCGAAGCGCTGAGAATGTCCGAAATCATCTATCTTGACGGCTGTATGAAAACGAAGGACGCCGCCGAAGGTATCAGCGCTTTCATGGAGAAGAGAAAGGCCGTCTGGAAGGACGAGTAACGGGCAGCATGAAATACGCACCAAAAGAAGAACTTGATGCACGAATCGGTAAACTGAAGACATTAATGGAAAAGGCCTCTCTCGATGGGGCCTTTTTCCATTACAAGATCGATTACTATTACCTGTCCGGCACGATGCAGGATTCGCTCCTCTTTGTTCCTGTAGACTCGGACCCCATACTTTTTGTCAAGCGAGAGATATCGAGGGCACGCAGGGAATCCGGTCTTGAGATCATAGTGCCTTACCGCTCGATCAAGGACATCCCCCAGCACTTGAAACCGATGAAGCGCCTGGGAATGCAGCTTGACGTAATACCATACAACGACGTCGTTAAATTCAAGGAACTTTTCGGTGACATAGAGTTCATTGACTGCTCCCCCCTGACGAAGGAGATCCGCAAGTACAAATCTCCATTTGAGATAGGTCTTATGAACAAGGCTGCCGAGATCGGCAAGAAGGTCTACGCGAAGGTGGCGGAATTCCTTCACGAAGGCGTCACGGAGATAGAGGTGGGGGGCCGAATGGAGGCCTACGCCAAGTCTCTGGGCCACGAGGGGCTACTCCGGGTCCGCTCCCTCAATTATGAGGCCTATACGTGGCATATCCTCAGCGGACGTACCGGGTCCATCGTGAGCCAGTCAGACTCACCCATGGGTGGCCTCGGCTTGTCCCCCGCCTTTCCCGTCGGTGCAAGCTTCAAGAAGATCAAGAAAAATGAGCCTATACTGATCGATTTCGGCATCTGCTACCACGGCTATCAGGTGGACCAAACAAGGATGTATGCAGTCGGCTCGATGCCGGACATCTTTGTGAAGGCATATGATGTGTGCAAGGAGATCCACGATCGTGTACTGGACAAGGTCGTCGAAGGGTATACGAGCAGGGAGCTCTTCGAATATTCGAAAGAACTAGGAGACAAATTCGGATACGGGGACTATTACCTCGGGTACAAACCCCACAAGGTGAGGTTCCTGGGTCACGGTATCGGCATCGAACTCGCGGAGTTTCCGTTCATAGCCGCCACCCACACCTATCCCATTGAAGACGGCGCCGTCTTTGCCATCGAACCAAAAATGGTCTTCCCGAAGAAAGGTTGCTGTGGATACGAAAACACTGTCCACTACACGAACGGAAAATGCCGGATAATCACTGATATTGATGAAAACATCATTATCGTATGAAATATATCTTTTCTACAGGCTGTCTGTACCATCTTCCCATTGAAGAGATATTTTTGCTCGCCCGCGAAGGGGGGTTTGACGGGTGCGAGGTTGTCATAGACCAGCGTTTTATGAATGACGGCTACCTGGACAGGGTGCAGGCGTGCAGGGAGATACTTCCTGTCCATACCATACACGCCCCTTTCCTGAAAATGAAGAAATGGGGAACAAAGGTAAACGAGCTGAAGAGGACCATCGACATCGCGAGGGTTCTGGAAGCAAGCGTGGTCAATTTTCATCCTCCCGCCTGGCTGACCATGGAAATAAGCTTTACCCGATGGCTCAACAGTGTCCGCGACTTCCAGAAAGAACTCGATTGCGGCGATATAGCGCTTACCATCGAAAACATGCCGCGCGCAGGCAGGCGCCTCATGCTTGCTTCATACATACTTAACGATATCAATGATCTGATTGTCTTCGGTGAAGAGCACAACCTCTATTTCACCTTCGATACGACTCACCTTGCCAGCTTCGGGACAGACATCATCGCCCCCTTCATAAAGGTCTTCAAGACCGGTCGACTGCGTAATATCCATCTCAGCGATTCCTCCGACCACGAAAGTCATCTTTTTCTCGGCCGGGGAGAACTCCCCGTCGCCAGGTTTCTCAACACAGTCCGGAGACTTGGCTACGACGGTATAATAACCTTCGAGGTATCGCCCGGGGAGCTGCCGAAAACAAGGGGATGGCTGGTAAAACTCATCGAATATCAGCTCCGGCTGATCAGGCTCCATACCGGGGCGGCACTGGTGTAGAATGGCAAAAAAAACCCTCTTTGTCTGCACTGCCTGCGGACACGAAACATTGAAATGGCTCGGAAAATGCCCCATGTGCCAGGGATGGGATACGTTCAAGGAGGTCGCACCCGTCTCAAGGGCCGATGGCAAAGAACCGCGGCGCCCGGTCATCCTGTCCGATGAGGAGCTTGCCGATGAAGAACGGGTAGCGTCGGGTATAGGAGAAATGGACCGCGTCCTTGGCGGGGGCATGACGATAGGGTCGGCCATTCTGCTGGGCGGGGACCCTGGTATAGGCAAGACGACGCTGTGCTTTGAGATCGCATCCAGGCTGACAGAACTCGGGCTCGACGTCCTCTATGTCTCGGGTGAGGAATCTCTCAGACAACTGGCTTCCCGAAAAAAAAGGTTGGGAATCAAGGCCGCCTTCGCTTTTCTTACCTCGAATCACCTTGATGATGTCATATCGGCAATCACGGAGAAACACTATGCCCTGGTCATCGTCGATTCGGTCCAATCCGTCTATAACCCCAAGCTGCCTATGCTGCCCGGCAGCATGGGCCAGGTCAAGGACGTTTCCACGCGCCTCACGATGGAAGCGAAGGCCCTCGACACAAGCCTCATCTTCATAGGCCATGTCACAAAGGAAGGCGTCATAGCGGGACCCAAGGTTTTGGAACACATGGTCGATACCGTCCTGTACTTCGAAGGCGACAAAATGCTCCCCTACCGGATCCTGAGGACGATCAAGAACCGCTACGGTGCCGTCGAGGAAGTAGGAATATTCCAAATGACGGGCGAGGGTCTTATAAGTGTCGAGAATCCGTCACAGTTTTTCATCTCGCAGAGAGGCGACATTGGTGAAGGAAGCAGCCTCTTCCCCTATATCACCGGATCGCGGCCCATCGTCCTCGAGGTCCAAGCCATCACCCAGAAGACGAACTTTTCCATCCCGAGGCGGCTTTCACTCGGCTACGATGTCAACCGTCTCTTCATCCTTATCTCCGTCATCGAGAAAACTGTGGGAAAACCCTTCTTTGACAGGGACATCTACGTCAATGTGACGGGGGGAATGAAGGTCAACGAACCGGCCATCGACCTGTCCGTGGCTGCATCCATCCTGTCCAGCTACAAGGAGGTGACTCTCGGCCAGGAATCTGCGTTCTTCGGTGAAGTGGGCCTTACCGGTGAGATCAGAAAAACAGTGAACATGGACCTTAGAATCAAGGAATGTCAGCGAATAGGCATCAAGCGCATCTTCTGCCCGGGTGATGTCCGTCATTCCGACGGCATAGAGATAGTAACCATAAGAAATGTAAAGGAATTGGGGAAGAAGATAGGTAATGGGTAATAGGTTCTAGGTGATGGGGACGACACCATACCATGCAATGTCTATGACCCATTACCCATTACCTATTACCCATCTTCTAAGGCATCTTGAACTCTTTTCCCTTCGGACGGATGGTCAGTACCGGGCAGGGTGATTTTCTTACCACCTTTTCAGCCACGTTGCCAATGAGGATGTGTTCGATGCCGCTGCGGCCGTGAGTACCCATAACGATGAGGTCTATCCCTTCAGATTTCGCATAATCGATAATCTCTACAAATGCGACACCAGTCTTGACGACCTTCTTGATCTCCATATCGACGTGCTTCAATATCTTCCCAAAGTCCCTTTCCACCTCGTCCTGGATGTTTTTCTCCACCGCCACGAGGTTTTCCGGCGTAAGGAAGGATTCATAGGGCGTGAAATAGGTCAGGTTGGGTATCACATGGAGCACATGGAGTTCGGCGCCATACTGCTTCGCGATGTCAGCGGCATAGGTAATGACTTCCTCTGTGAATTTGGAAAAATCCACCGGACAAAGTATCTTCTTGAACATTGAGGACCCCCTCCTTCATGTAGTAAATCTCTTATATAATCACTTTGCCCTTTAGTCAATCCAATTCTCTCCGATAATTCTCTTCGTGGCGGAATTCACAAAGACGGAAAATCAGCCTTGACAAAAATACCCCCCGATTGCTATATTTATTCTATAGATACGGAGAAGAACCAAAAAAATGCCCTAGAACCAACCACTTAGGGCATTTTTTACTGTCCGGAGAATAGATGACGATAAAAAATCACAGTGAGATCCAGCATCTCGTAGACATCGGAACTGAAAAAGGATACCTGACTCCAGACGAAATTAACGACTATTTGCCCCAGAACATCTTTTCCCCCGAGGATATTGAAGATATTTTCGACTTCCTTACCGAATCCAACATCGATATCGTCGATACGATCAAAGAAAAGGTAGAAGCCGCCCCCGAAGAAGAGTCCCAGGAATGGGGCGAAATGGAGCGGTTTCCTTCGGAGCGGACCGATAATATTATCTGGGCCTATCTCAAAGACATCGGCCGGGTATCCCTTCTCAATTCGGAAGAAGAGTACATGATCGCCAAGAGGATCGAGGATGGAGAGCGGATGATCAGAAACCTCCTCTTCGACCTGCCTCACGCTATCCAGGAACTGATGGATATAGCCTCGCTCTTGAAAAAAGAGGCCATCAACATCGTCGATGTGGTCAAGAACATCGACGAACTGAACTATACAAAGAAAGATGAGGACAAGTACAGGAAGAAGACGGTCTCCCTCATCAACAGCATCAAGAACCAGCACGTGAAGAAGGAAGAGCTGCGGAAAAACTCCGTTAAGGTCAACGAGGCAACCAGAAAACTCAACGAGAAGAAGCTCAACGCCCTTGAAAAGAAGGTCGAGGAAAATCTCATAAACCTTAATCTTAACAAAAAGGTCCTTGAGGAGATTATCCGCAAAGTCCAGAGACAGCTCAAATTCATGGACGACAAAGACGCGCGGAAGGTAAAAAAACGGCTCATGCAGATCGGAGAGATCGAAAATGGTCTCAAAACCGTGAAAAACCGCCTCATACAGGCCAACCTCAGGCTGGTCATCAATATCGCAAAAAAGTACCTCAACCGGGGGCTTTCCTTTCTGGACCTTATCCAGGAAGGCAACATGGGGCTCATGAAGGCGGCCGAAAAGTACGACTACCAGAAGGGATACAAGTTTTCAACGTATTCTACGTGGTGGATTCGTCAGGCCATTACCAGGGCCATAGCCGACTACGCGCGTACGATACGGGTTCCTGTTCATGTTCTGGAGACAATGAACAAGATAACCAAGGTCACCATCTCGCTCTTTCAGGAGCTTGGACGGGAACCGAATCTTGACGAGATATCTCTAAAGGCCGGTCTTCCCCTTGAAAAAGTAAGAAAGATCATGAAGGTCTCCAACGAGCCCATCTCCATTGAAACGCCCATAGGCGATGATGAATCCAAACTTGGGGACTTCATTGCGGATCCTAAGTCGCCCTCGCCTTTCAACGAACTCGTCAGCATATCTCTCAAGGAGGAGATCGACAAAGTCCTCTCCACTCTGACACCGCGCGAAGAGAAGGTCATACGAATGAGGCTCGGTATCGGCGAAAAGACTGATTACACCCTTGAAGAGGTCGGCGAGGTCTTCGGACTGACCCGCGAGCGCATCCGACAGATCGAGGCAAAAGCCCTGCGCAAACTGAAACATCCTTCAAGGCGTAAGAGACTGGAAAGTTTTCTGGAATAACAGGAATTCGAACGAAGGCGGTTGATTATCGCCTCATCCTTACTCGTGACAGGTCCAACAGGTCATTAAAAACCTGTAGGATCTTTTTTTTGTTTTCCTGATTTTATTGTTGATAGAGATTGTCTTGTTCGGTTTCCGAGCCTGCGATGCCGAGCCTGCGCGGGCTAATCAGTTCTTCTTTCCCGCTGCCGGCAAGTATCTCCGATACATTGGCCTTGATCTGAGTCATCTTGTCCGCGGGGAAAGGCTTGATGCGGGAAAAAGCCGCGTTCAGAGTAACGTCGGGTCTGAATGTCTGGATGATGAGGTCTTTCGCTCCCTGAAGCTCGGCAGCAACGGTGTAGACGTCTTCTTCCCTGTGAAGAAAGGGGACCACCGTCATCCTGAAGTGATAGTCGATTCCGCACTCCATGATGAATTCGATGCTCTCCCGCACTTTGCGGTCATTCACGTTAATGCCGCACCATCGTGAATAGCGGTCCAGCGGGCCCTTGACATCCATGGCAATGCAGTCTATAAGGCCGTCATTGACGAGGCCTTTCACCACCGAAGGGTTTGATCCGTTCGTGTCGAGTTTGATTGACATGCCTTCACTCTTTAGAAGGCCGATGAGCCCGAAGAGATTCATGTGTATCGTCGGTTCGCCGCCCGTAACCACGATATTGTCTATCCATTGGGCTCTGTATTTTCTGATCGTCGCCACAACGTATTCAATGGGAACATCCTCAAGCCCTCCCGGGTTGAGAACGAGATCGCGATTGTGACAAAAGGGACACCTGAAGTTACATCCACCAAGGAACAGGACGGACGCAAGATGTCCCTTCCAATCCACAAAGCTCGTTTCGATGAACCCCTTTACGGCAGGGCAATCAGGCGCTGTGAACGGCACTCAATACCTCGTCGATATGAGGCACGTTGCCTCTCCATTCGCCAAGAGAATTTTCCGCCTCATCTTCAACAAGGATGGTCGGCAATGCCATAACGCGGTAAAACGTCGCCTCGGCAAGACCCTCCGTTGTGCCCACGTTGAAATCGTCGACGGCAACGTTCTTTTCCCGAAGATGGTCTTTCAGTTGTTTTGCCATCGGGCACATCGGACAATCATCCTTGTAAAAGATCTTCACTATCCCCATCAGCCCCTCCTAAGAAATTTTGATAAATTGAGGTTACTTTTCAATCGTTTGCCGCTTTACGCTTTTCGGAGAAGAATTCTACATTGCGATAGCGGTCTTTGAGTTCACCTAATTTGCCTTTGTTCCAGCTTGATACCTTTGTAAAGTAACCGGTGATCCTCGTGATGCCGTCTACATCGGTTGAACCGCAGTATGAGCAGGCATCCGTAAGGCCGCGTCCTGTTCTATGGCATTTGTTGCACGTCGTGAACTCGGGCGAAAACGCTATCTGGTCGTTTGTTGTATGCTTGAAGGTCTTGATAACGAAATCCGCAATGGCCTCTTTCGATGGCTGCGCCTCACCCAGCCAGACGTGAGATATCGAACCCGCCTCGATGAGAGGATGGAAAAGCCCCTCCGTAGTGACCCGTTCGATGGGATTCATTGCGTGCTTGACATTCAGGTGTGTTGAATTGGTGTAGTACACCTCTCCGGAGGCGATATCACCCTTCATGATCCTTCCCGCGTGCGGCGAGAAATACCGAAGGTCCAACCGGGCGAAACGGTAGCTCGTGCTTTCCGCAGGCGTCTGCTCAAGGACAATCTTCATGTTTTCCTGGCGGCGCATCTTTTCCGTCAGGAGGTTCATATGGGCGATCGCCTTGATGCCGAACTTGAGGGCCCGTTTCGAATCATGCATTTCCTCGCCGGTGTGTATCTGTACCATCTCGTTGAGCCCGACCATGCCGATGAGATGAGAGGCATGGTTAAACCTGAGATAGGGCATTCCGTCCCGATTCATTGTAAGAAGCGCCAGAGGCCCGTTTTCACCAAGGGAGAGGAGCTTCTCCATGAAGACCCTTTTTTCTTTATGGGCCCTGACAGCAAGGACGAACCTTTCGGTGATGAGGTTGAAGAGCTTCGTATCGTCATTCTTTGCCATATACGCCAGCCGCGGCAAGTTGAGGGAGACGTTCTGAAGGGCACAGTAACGCATTCTCCAGGGCTCCCTGGCATCGAGAAGGTCGCTCTCTTCGAGTTTGAAGCTTAAGCGGCAGCACTCGGATATCTTTGCGGTCTCGCCCCGGTCAAAAACATAATAGGTATTTCCCTTATCGGAGGCCACGTCCGAAATGAGGTTGAGAAAATCCATATGTCCGTCGGTATGAAAAAACTTTTCAGTGATGTGGACGATCGGCTTCGGGAAGAAGAATGGCCGCCCTGCCCCGTCACCTTCCTTGAAAACCTCGAAGAGTTTCCAGGCAAAGCGCTGGGCCTCTTTTTCGTACTCTCCGTAAGTCTTGCCCGTGAATTTACCACCGGGGCCGATAGCGGGAACAGTGACAAAATGCTTCGGTATCTCCCAATAGATGTTGATATCGGTGAAGATCGCCTGGCCTCCCCTGGCCACCGCCTGCTGGGAGAACTCGAAAATGAGCATCTGAGCGAGCTGCTTCACGTCGCCATCGCTCATCCCCTCTATGTAAGGCGCGAAGAAAATGTTTATGGCGTCCCAGCCGATGGCACCCGCGAAATGGCTTTGCAGTGCCGCGGCAAACTTGACAAGGTGCGCAAGAAGAACCTCAGCGTGCTTCGCAGGCTTGGCCATGGAGAGGGAATGAGGCAGGTCAAGACCGAATTTCTTAATATATTCAAGTGATTGACCGCTGCAATACGGTCTGTCGATAAAACCAAGGTCGTGGAGGTGTATATCGCCGTTCATATGGGCATCGGCAACTTCCTGGGAAAAAACGGACAGGAGAGCATATTCCTTCTTAATGCCTTCGGCAAGGGTCAGGTTCGTTGCCTCGGGGCCATGGGGTACGTTTGCATTCTCCTTGTTGGGGTGCAGGATGAGGCTATCCACATCATAAAGGGGCATACCGAGCCTTGTATGCATTTTGCGGGAGGTCTCGAGTCCTTTTTCAATCAGTCTTGCATTTACAAGCTCCCTGATAAGAGGCGCGGTGATCACTTCGATCCCGGATTTCCTGATCATCTGCTCTACTTCTTTGCTTATCTCTTCGGCCGAATCGCGATCGATCAGGGTTTCCCTGATGAGCGCATCAACGATCTTCGACCTGTTCCAACCGGAAATGCTTTCTTCTGAAGTCCTGACAAAAAGATTCAGATCCGTTGTTTCCATGCAACCCCCTATCAGAATTGATTAGTCTTTCGTATTTCGTTGTTAAAACAGATGATACTTCCCGGTATGAAGCTTCGCCGCAATCCCCTCCGAAACACTACATGTAGTATGCTCTCTAAATATCCATACTACATGTAGTACTTTTTACCCGAGCAACCCATCAGTTGTCAAGAGATTTTTTGAGTTTTTTCAGCGTCTGTTACTACGGAATATTTTTTGAAAATTTTATACATAGCCAGATTTCTTCAAGAATTTTCTCACTCTTGCTTCAGTGAGAGATAATCTGCTGTATGCACCAAATTGCGTTCGCTAATGAGGCCTTTTTGGCGTTGCGACCACCCGGCCGACTATATCCGCTGGGTTTTCATCGCTTCGGCAGCCTCTTCGGGTGTTATTGACGATACCGAGAATTCATCTTCCCGTTTATATTTCGATGACCGGAAGTCCCTCGGCAGGATCTCGATATGCCAGTGACAGTATTCATGGAAAGGAAGCTCGTCGCCACGTGTCTGAGCGAATGTGGTATTAGGCGAGGTATGCACCTCCATGGTGTACGCATTGGCGAACTGTTCTACGCGCTTCATCACGTCAAGCAGCATATCCGTAAGGTCGTCCTTGACCCCCTGGCTCGTCAGGTTTTCGTAACTGGCTTCATGAAACCTCGGTATTATCCACGTTTCATAGGAAAACCGCGACGCAAAAGGACAAATGGCCACGAAACTCCTGTTCATGCTCACCAGTCTTTTGCCCTGGCGTATCTCCTGACTGATAATATCACAGAGAAGACATCTGGCTTTTTGGCCGAAATGGTTGCGGGTGATGATGACCTCACGGGAGACGCGCGCCGGTACGATGGGCGTAGCCAGCACGTGAGAGTGAGGATGCAGGAGATAGGACCCCGCAAGCTCGCCGTGGTTCTTGAATACCTGTACGTATTTGAAACGTTTATCACCCTTGAGATCGAGGATACGGGCCCTGTACATATCCAGCACCAACTGCAGCTCGGGTCTGCTGTACATCGACATGGTCTTGGAATGGGACCTGCTTTCCACGATGATCTCGTGAGCCCCTACATTTCCCATCTTATCGTACAGACCCTCGCCCCGTCTGTCCTCCGCAACCTCTATTACAAAAATGGGGTTGGAGGCCGGGAAACAACGGACAACCCAGTCGCCGCAATCATCGGCATATTCACGGATAGTCGGAGGGGTCAACGACTCATGACCGGGGCAGAAGGGGCAAACTCCGGTTCCACCCGACTTCGAACCGCCATACCCCACAACTACCCAGTTGCCCGACAGAGGGTCTCTTCTAAGCTCCGCCATTGGGGAAATAATAGACTAGAACCGTACCGTTGTCAATTCACTGTTTCCTTGCAAATGAAAGAAATTATCGATTAGAATAACCTTATGAACGACCCTCTGCAGTCAGCCGTTGAAATCGCACTTGAGTCCGGGAAGATACAACGGCAGTCGCTCAAGAAAGACTTCGCGATCCATCACAAGGGCGAGATAAACCTTGTCACAGATGTCGACATCGCCTGTCAGGAAAAAATCATATCGATGATAAAAGAACGCTTCCCCGACGACGACATTATCAGCGAGGAAAAGGCGAACCGCTTCGAAGGGGACAACAACAGGTGGATCATCGATCCTATCGACGGCACGACGAACTATGCCCATGGATATCCTTTTTTCTGTACATCCATTGCTTATGAGAAGAAAGGCAAGGTCGTCGCCGGAGTTGTCTACAATCCGATCATGGATGAGCTCTTTTTCGCCGCCCGGGGGAAAGGGGCATACCTTAACGGCAACAGGATAAAGGTTTCATCGGTGGCGAAAATGAAAAAGTCGCTTCTCAGCACGGGCTTTCCCTACGATATCGCGACAAACCCCGACAATAATATCGACCATTTCGTTCGCTTCCTCTACGAGGCCCAGGCAGTCCGCAGGGACGGTTCCGCCGCTTTAAACCTGAGCTACGTCGCATGCGGCCGATTCGACGGTTTCTGGGAGCTGCACCTCAACCCCTGGGACCTGGCCGCCGGCGTCCTCATTGCTGAGGAGGCGGGGGGCGTGATCACGAACCTTCGAGGGGGAACGTTTAACATTTATGACGGGGCGGTCCTCGCTTCCAATGGTCTCATCCACAAAGCCATGGTAAGGGTGATCGAAAAGGGCGGCGCTCCCTCCGGCAAAGTCGGCTAAAACCTGGAGTAATACATCACGGTTGGAGATTCCCGGGAAAAACAGGAGAGGATCGGGGAGAAGATCACATGAAAGAGTACCGGATAGACGATATTAAGAATATAGTACGCCCCAAGCTGGGCGATGACGTGCCGCTCGTTCTTTTTCGTATCCTGCGAATCATAGGTATGCGCGGCATCCTCGGTGAAACTTCAGGGGCCACCCTCTACATGATGGGCAAGCGCGTCGGCAACATGCTCCCGGCAGCAACGATGGACGAATTCACCGCGATGATCCGCGATCTCAAGATCGGGATCCCGGAGGCAACCATTACCGATGAGGACCACATCAACGTAAAGCTTTACGAATGCATAACCTGCGCCGGTTTCACCTATACCGGTGAGATGTTCTGTGATATGGAAAGCGGGATCATAGCGGGACTCCTCGAGAATGTTCATGGTAAAAAAGCGAAGTCGACCCAGACCAAAAGCTGGTCCGTGGGTTACAATTATTGCGAGTTCGAGGTTTTTCTGTACTGATGACACCTCGGAAGAAAAAAGGCGAGACCCCATCCGCCGACCGTACAAGAGACCTCGAAATAGCCCTTGAAGAGGAAAAAAGTCTTTCCCGGGCGCGCAACACCCTCCTCGAATCGAACATAAAAGAACTCAACGATGTCTACGTTGCCTTGAACGACAAGCTGAAGGTCCTGCGCAACCGTGACGAACGCATCAAGAGTTTCGAGGCACAGCTCGTTCGGGCAAACAAACTGTCCTCGCTCGGCGAACTCGCCGGGTCTATCGCCCACGAAATCAAAAACCCCCTTATTGCCATTCAGGGTTTCGCAAAAAGGATAGCGAAGGCGGAAGACCTGGAGAAGGCCAGGCGTTACGCGGAGCTTATAGACAAGGAAGCGGGCAGGCTTGCCAACGTACTCATGAAGCTCCTCGATTTCTCCAGGATGGATGAACCCCGGAGAGAAGAACACGATCTGAACGATATCGTTGAAGATACGGTCCTCTTCATGGAGCACCACCTCACCCGATTCAAAGGCGTGAACGTCGAGGTTCTGAGAAGCAGTGAACCCGTCGTGGTCTCGATCGACAGGATACATATCCAGCAGGCGCTGGTGAACCTCATAAACAATGCAGCCCAGGCGATGCCGAAAGGCGGCACGATCACGATTTCAGCAGGCACCGAAGACGGCTTCGGCTTCATAAGCGTGACCGATGAGGGCGCCGGAATCGACAAGGAGATCATGGAAAGGATCTTCGAACCCTTCTTCACCACCAAACCGAAGGGCGAGGGAACCGGTCTGGGCCTTTCCCTCAGCAGGAGACTTCTCGAAACAAACCAGGGCTCCCTCACCGTGCAGACAAACCCCGGCAAAGGCAGCACCTTTCGAATGCTTTTGCCTCTGATAGAGGCAGGTAATAGGTAATGGGTTATGGGTTATGGGAGGAAACCTGACGGAGGTTCATCACCCCCCCCATTACCTATTACCCATCACCTGTCACCATTACCCGCCTCTAAAACTCCCACTTCATCCCATCCCTGCCTGCTATGACCTTGACCCCCGTCTGGCTGGACAGTTTTTTGGCCAGGAGCCAGGGCTTCTCCCTGATGATGTGCATGCCGAAGTGGGTCAATATGGCGGTTTCGGGCCGGACGCCTTCGATGATGCATCTGGCGTCGTCGAGGGCAAGGTGCTCGATGATTTCGTGGTTCTCTATGGGTTTCAACCTGAGAACATTTATTATGAGGTGGTCGGCACGGTAATGGTTAACGAGATCGGGAAAGAATCTCGTGTCGGAAATGAGCCCGATCGTCTTGTTGAGGTCGAAGAGAAGTCCGTAGGTTTCAACGGGATGCTTGTGCCTGACAGGGGTCCGGAAGGTAATATCCCCCAGGGTATATTCCCCGCCCTCCCTGAAGAAGACGATATTATCGAGATACTTTCTGGCGAACTTGAATACCACCGGGTCACCGGCCAGGGCATCTTCGGGACAAAAAAGGGTTCCCCTCTTTCTGAACCCCCCTTCGGCCATTGACTCGATGAGGATATTGATATCGTTGGTATGATCCATATGTCTGTGGGTTATGATGATCCCGTCAAGCGAGGCCGGTTCGAATTGCTCCCGGGAGGACCGGATCCGGACAATGGCACCGGGACCGGGATCGATATAGAGGTTCGTCTTCCTGTAATTCAACCAGAGACCTCCCGTCGCCCTGAGCTGTTTCAGTGCCACGAACCGCGCGCCGCCCGTCCCGAAAAACTTTATATACCCTTCCATGGTCCGTACCTTTCTTCGCTTTTGACATCTCTATTCTAGAGAAGCGCGTCCTCCTTGTCAATTTGCCCTTATTCGAACCCTCCAAACATCGGAAAAGGGCTGCGTTAACTGACCGGCGGACAAAATAGAGAGGTTCATATATTTTTCCTTGTGCATTATGGTGAATTATGATGGTTTATGACAACAATTTGTGGTTTAATAATTACCAATAATAACCAACTATGTACGATTCGAACCATTTAGATGCAATTCATCAATACAAACGGAGGGGTTAGAAGGAGGAACTCTGATGAAAATCACTATCAACGGAAAGTCTTGCGAAGGAGTTGAAGGGCAGACAGTCCTCGAAGTGGCGCGGGCCAGCGGATTCAACATCCCTACCCTGTGCCATCTGGCGGGTCTGACGCCGACGGGGGCCTGCCGTATTTGTGTCGTCGAGGTAGACGGCATGCGCAACCTGGTGGCTGCCTGTTCCACCCCGGCGGCCGAGGGTATGGTGATCAGGACCGACAGCGAACGGGTCCTGAGCGCCCGTCGCTTTATCGTCGAGCTCCTGGTATCATGTCATCCCCTGGACTGCATGACCTGTGAGAAGACGGGGGACTGCACCCTGCAGAATCTGGCCTATGAGTTGGGAGTGACCGGCTCCCGGATGGAAGGAGACAGGTACGATTATCCTGTCGATTCTTCCAATCCATTTATCGTCCGGGACTATAACAAATGCATCCTCTGCCTGAAATGTGTCCGTGTGTGCAACGAGATCCAGGGGATAGAGGCGATAAAAACAACTCAGCGCGGCTTCGACACAAAAGTCGCCACCGCATACGACAACACCCTGCAGGACAGCACGTGCGTCTTCTGCGGACAGTGCGTGCAGGCCTGTCCTGTCGGAGCCCTTACGGAAAAGAAGGCGAAAGGCCTCGGCCGGGCCTGGGAGACCAG